>NZ_JBXWSG010000069.1:0-21542 GCF_059613305.1 Ruegeria sp. BHSB056
TCCCTCGCTGCTTCCCTCGACAAAACCAGACGCGCGGAGCTCCCTCAATCGCGTGTTGAGCGCGGTTGGCGAAACGGTCTCACAACGAATTTGCAACTGCCGGAAGGTCAATGGCCCAGTTGCCAGCTGCCAGATGATGCCGAGCGCCCAGGTTCGCCCGAGCAGATCAAAAAGCGCCATGATTGGTTTGCCGGTCTTTGAGCCTCGGACAGGCTGTCCTGGGACGGGCATTTTTGATGGCATAGGCGGCCTCCATATTGCTATGTTTTTTGTAGCGATTTAATGCTACTAGTTATGTAGCGATTCCGTGGAGGCTTGTCATGTTGATTCTTCCTGTGCTGGCGGCGGTTAGCGCGTCTTTGGGATGGGCGACAGGCATCGTTTTGGCGCAATGGCCAGCGCGCCATTTGGGCGCTTTTGAATTCACCCGAATCCAACTGATCGCCTGTTCTGCGATACTCACAATTATCGTCAGTTTGCTTGGTTATTGGCAATCCATCAGATGGGAATACTGGCCTTCATTCGCAGCGAGTATTTGCATTGGGATTGTATTTGGAAATCTGACAATGATCGAATGTCTGCGCCGCGGAGGCCCGCGCCGCACCGAACTTCTCCTTTCTCTTAAGGCACCTCTCGTCGGTCTGATGGCATATCTGTGGCTCAAAGAAGCGCCAAGCACGAATGATCTGATTGGAGCAGCGATCACATTGTTTGGAGTTGGACTTGCGGTCTTTTTCGGGGGCGACAAGCGCTCCAAAAGCGATGTCACGACAGGTAGCTTGGCAACAATCATAGTTCTTGGCATTGCCGCGACAGCATTTCAGGGTTTTGGTTTCCTAGTAATGAAACCGGCAATGCTTGCGGGAACTGAGCCTTTGGCCGCGTCCGCGCTCCGCCTGTTGGGGGCTGCATTCTTGATTTCTATTGTTGCTCTGTGGCCTACGGAAACATTCAAGCCTCAGACCGCAACGACACCCCTTCTGCTAGGTCGTACCATTCTACCAGGCTTCATCGGTTACGGCATTTCTTCAACTTTGCTGCTATATGCCTTTGAGTTGCTTGACGCGGGCATTGCCGCTGTTCTTGGCTCGCTGTCGCCCGTCCTCGTGCTCCCAATTCTTTGGTTCAAGGAGGGCTTGGTCCCACGCCTGCAAGCTGTTTTGGGGGCGGCCTTGGCAGTTGCGGGAACCGCTGTGATCGTGCTGCTGTGAGCCAGCACTTCAAGCTGCCGCCCGCGCAAGTGCAGCGAAAGCTGTCTTCGTCCCGCAAACTTCCAGTTTGAGCAAAGGTCGTCTTCGTGCCTATGGCTAAAGTTGGCAAAGCGGGTTGCAGCCACAGCATCTCGACCAATAGGTGAAGGGCAGGTTTGGGCCGTCCTCATCCCTCCGCTGCACGCCTGGCGATCGGATACTGCGACTGCTCCGAAGTCGGCACTGAGCCCTTACCGGACCTCTCGATCTTATGCTGCGCTCGCTCGCAGCGCCAAATGGTCTGCACAAGCACGAATTTCCACAACACGGCGCGGCATGGTTTTGAACCAATCGCGCATCGCGCAGCATTATGTGGAGGGGTCAACTTACGAAGTGCGCAAATTAGTGAACTATTACCGGTGTCGCGCCAACGTCCGATTATTGGGCTACCGAGCGACAGGCGGAAGGTTTGATGTTGTGATGTTCAATTGTTACCCGACTGAGCCAAAGTTCATTATGGAACTAAGCCATGTCTACAACTCTGCAGATACTCTCTAGACTTAGCCTTAGGCCTTCATCGCTGATTCCGCCAAAGGCCAGACGTAGTGCATTATCCGTGCCGGGTGGCACTGCATATGGCTCTGCCGAGGAAACTGCGACACCCCTTTCCGCCAGCATAGATACGATCGGATCAGCCCGCTTTCGCTTCGGTAAACGCACCCAAGTGAAGCTAGCGTTTCGATGTGAGCAGATATCGTACCCGTTCAAATACTCATGGCAAAGCCGCTGCCCTCTGGCACCGGCCTCCCTGCGCCTGTTCTCGAATTCCAAGATTGAGCCATCTTCGATCCAGTGCGTAACCAATGCGGTAATAACAGCCGGTGTGTTCCAGGTTGTTGCCCGGATCGCCATCGTCACAGCTCCAGCCAAGTCCGGAGGCACTACTATGTACCCGAGTCGCAGGCCCGTAGCCAAAACCTTGGACACACCGCCAATGTAAACGGACCGCTCCGGCGCAAGTTGAAGAAAACTTGGTGGCGGGTCAGTTTCAAGAAAATCGTAGGCTCCGTCTTCTATTACCAATAAGTCAAAGTGTCGGGCGACAGCGACAATTTCCCGGCGCGTTTTCTCGTCCATCACCGATCCTAGTGGATTGTGAACGGTAGGGGTGAGATAGACCGCGCGGACTGATTTGGTTTTGCAAAGACGAAGCAAGGATTCCGGATTCATGCTTCCTTCTCTCTCAGCAACTGAGTGTAGCGAAAGGTCCCGTAAACCGACCACTGCGCGAAACCCCGGATAAGTTAGCTGGTCAGTTGCAACGATGTCGCCTCGCTTTAGGAGACCCAGGGCGACAATCGAAAGTCCGTGTTGGGCGCCGGATGTGATGAACAAGTTCTCTGCATCGATCTCTCCAACTCTGTTTGAGAGATAAGCAGCGATGGTCCGTCGCTCACTCAACACCCCGCCATGTGGTTGATAGCGCAGAATAGAATTTAGGTCTCCGCGTCTGGCGAGCCAACGCAAACCGGACCGCAGGACGTCCCCGTCACCGGGATCGGCTGGCATGTTGAACACCAGGTCAATCGGCGGCGCATCCTCAAACTGTTCAATTCCAAGGGTGAGCGGTAATTCCGGGTTTCTGACGAACATGCCGCGTCCGCCTTCCCCTACAATGAAGCCCCTTTGCTTCAGTGTTTTGTACGCACGCGTTGCTGTCGCTAAAGCCACCCCGTTTTGCTCTGCAAAGGCCCTGTGTGTTAGCAGGCGCGTTCCAGGGGGGATTTCACCGGATTTGATCTGCGCTACCAATTTTTCTGCTAGGTCCAGATAAACCATGTTGGGCCTCAGCACTTTTTCGCTGTCCTTAGTACAATACTATAATTGTGATAACAGCGGTTCCGTGTCAACCTCAGGTTTAGTTTTCTGAAGGATGTCACCATGCGAGAGACCATTAGCCACGCGATTCTCGCGTTCGCGTTGTTTACCACAACCTATGCAGTAAATCTGCAAGCTCCGCTGTACTCTGTATATGCAGAGAACAGCGGTGTTGGGGCAACTGCGGTCACGATTGGCTTCGCCGCGTATGTAGCAGGTTTGATGCCAACGCTCATCTTGCTTGGCGGCATGTCAGACCGAATTGGTCGCAGGCTACCAGTGGCGATGGCGCTGGCTTTGGGTGTCGGCGGAACGGCTCTATTGGTTTTCGCTCCCACCTGGCCTTCTTTGGTTTTTGCCCGTTTTGTTCTGGGTGTTTCCACAGGATTCGCTACCACAGCCGGGACGGCATACATGGCTGAGCTATTCAGTCAGGATCGCACGAGACAAGCCACATTGCTGGTAACGTCCGCCACCTCATTGGGCTTTGGGGGAGGCGCGCTGGCAACCGGTCTCAGTCTGGCCCAATGGGGGCCAAGCATTATGCCTGTCAGCTTTGTCGCTCTATTCCTCGTTGCCCCAGTTTTGGCGCTGGCAGTGCTTGCTCTACCCAAAGCAGACAATCCGCAAAGAGTGGCCATGCTGCGTTTGCCTGTCTTTCCTGAAAGAACATGGCAATACGGAATGGCGCTGGCGCTTGCCTGGTCTACCACCGGTATGACCATTGCAGTCGTTCCGCTGCAACTTCATGAGCAGGGACTCGGCGCATATACCGGGTTGGTCATATTCCTGGCCATCTTCGTCGGTTTCCTGTCGCAGCCGCTGGCCCGTAGGTTGACGAACATAAGCGCATTGAGAGTTGGATTTGTACTCGTGCCGCTCGGCTTCCTCACGGTATTGGTCGGCGTCTGGCTCAAGGAAATCTGGCTGGTTCTTGCTGGAACGGGGATCACAAGCTCGGCTAGCTATGGATTTACATACCTGTCGAGCCTATCAGAGTTTGCAATCCGCGCGCCGGAAAACCGCGCACGCGCCGCTGCCGGGTTGTTTGTCTATGCGTATGTTGGGTTTTCGCTGCCAACGATCGCAAGTGGCGCCATGGCCGATAAGTTTGGCCTTCTCACAGCAATGTCGGTTTTTGCCTCGCTGCTCGTCGCCATAACAATTGCGGTTGGATGGTTAGGCAGATCGACCGGCCGTACCGAACCCGCAAACCTAACCGACGAGCCAATATTCCGCGGTGAGTCGGCACAGGCGGTCAAATCAGGCTAAAGCCGCGAATGCGTTGTCGCAGGTCAGGGTAAATCGCACCCATTTCATCAAGGGAAAATTTGAAGCCATGACAACAGATGTTAATGATTTATTGAGCACTGAACAGCGTGTCACAACGAGTGTCACAGTATTGCAATCGCAACCTTACGTTGCGGCAACTGCGCAGGGATGGCACAGGGAAGCCTACGACGACGTTTACGACCGCCTGGCCAACGAAAACGGATTTCCGTGTGTGTTTTCAAAGAACGCGATCCGTAAGGGCCTGCTGAAGTTTATCTTTGTCGAAGGAAATGGCCTGGAAGATATGAAACGTTTGGCAAGGGGGCTCATGGGTTTTGTCGAGGTGAGTTCAGATTGGAATGGCGAATTAAACACGGCCTATCCATTGGTCGTTGCGTTTTCAGAGAACGCTATCTCGGCCCGCTGCGTCGAAGAATATCACGCCTTTGGATGGCGAACGCTCCAACGCCTTCATTCGTTGGACAATCAACCTTGGCCCAAGGATGTACCGTCTGACCCCGGCTCGACGGCTTGGTCGATGTGCTTTAGCGGGATGCCAATTTTCTGCAATATGAGCAATCCAGCTCACCAAAGGCGGGCGAGCCGAAATTTAGGGAAACATTTCAAATTGGTCATTAATCCGCGCGAGCGGTTTGACAAAGTTGCAGGCGATACCCCTGCCGGTCGAAGAGCCCGGGCGAACATCCGCGAACGAATTCTTACTTACGATGGTCAGCCACACTGTCCTCAACTTGGGTCCTATGGGGAAGATAGCCTCGAGTGGTGGCAGTACAGCCTCACCGACAAAAACGAGATCCGTACAGATCGATGCCCCTTCAAATCGGACCGATCGCCCAGCATCACCCAGAAATGCCCACATACCGGTGAACATTTGGCCCCTGGACGAGCTGGAGAGAAAGGAACTGAAACAACCTAACGTCGATTGAACTTGCCTGATTCAGAAATTCCAACCTGATTCCAAAAGGACACACTGGATATGTTCGAACTCATAGTTTCCCAAGGACGAATAGCAGATCGCAAAGAACGCACAATCGAGGGCGCATTGCAGACCGCGAGAATGCTGGAAGAAGCCCTTGGACTCAAAGGGAAGTATTTCGGATCGCCAGAGCCTGCGAAAACTGACGACTGGACGCTCAGCCTTCCAGAAGCAGAACAGACTTTGGTCTGCCTGCAGGCCGCTATCGCGGACAGCATCGAAGCAAGCCGAACACCTATCATGGTCGCCAATACTTGCTCGGCCAGTCTTGCCTCGCTGCCAACCCTTGCTGAGCGATTTCCGGAAGCCATACTGCTTTGGGTCGATGCACACGGCGATTTCAACACGCCGGATACGACAGGCTCCGGATATTTGGGTGGTATGGTGCTGGCCGGGGCTTGTGGTCTTTGGGACAGTGGGCACGGAAAAGGGCTACGCCCTGATCAGGTGATTTTGGTCGGCGCACGCGACATCGACCCCGAAGAGCTGGCGCAGCTGCGTAGGTCCGGTGTCCGAATTTTGCCGCCAGAAGAGGCGACGCCTAACGCCGTACGCGAGGCCGTGGGAAAAGCACCAGTCTGGATTCATGTCGATTGGGATGTAATGGAGCCAGGCCACATACCTGCGGATTACAGTGTACCGCATGGGTTTCTGCCGAAACAATTGCGCGAGATTTTCCAGGCGATTCCCTCTGGTCAACTTGTCGGCTTGGAACTTGCAGAGTTCCACGCACCGCTTTCGGAATCCGAGAGTCGCGCGCCGTTGAAGCACATCCTGAGCATAATCGAGCCTTTGCTTGAGCCGGAGGCAGTAGTTTGACCGGGCTTGAGCACATCCCATTCACCAAGATGCACGGTGCCGGAAACGACTTTGTCGTTCTTGATCTGCGGGGACGTTCGGAGCCAACGCCCGAATTATGTGCGGCAATGTCCGATCGAAACACCGGGATCGGGTGCGACCTCGTGCTAGGGATTGAGCCGCCACGTTCACCTCGCGCATTGGTCTCGTTCCGTATCTGGACCTCTGACGGTCAAACTTCACAGCAATGCGGAAATGGTGCCAGATGCATCGCTGCATGGGCTCAAAGGACCGGGCTCACCGCTTCTGATGCTTTCGAACTTGATAGCCCGTCCGGGCCACTCGAAATCATGTCGCTCGGTCGCGATACATACTCTGTCAAGTTGGCACCGCCGTCTTTCGATCCGGACGCACTACCCCTTCACGGCTGTAAGAAACAAAGACCTCCCTATTCACTCGAAACACCTGAGGGCAATGTCATTCGCTTTGGCACAGTGTCCATGGGCAATCCACATGCCGTGATCGAGGTTCAGGACATAAAGGGTGCACCCGTCAAAACAGTCGGACGGCTGCTTCAGAAGGTACCTGAACTGCCAGACACCATCTGTGTCGGTTTCGTAGAAATTGTTGATCCAGATCACTTGCGGTTGCGTGTCTTCGAATTTGGCGCAGGGGAAACCCTCGCATGTGGAAGCGGTGCCTGCGCTGCTGCGTCGTACCTGATGCAGCAAGGCCGGGTCAGTCGAGATGTCTCAGTTTCGATGCCTGGTGGGACGCTTCAGATATCTTGGCCTGACGATCATCAGGCACCAATCACAATGACAGGCCCTGCAGCCTTTGTTTTTGAAGGAGAATTCGCTTATGCCACTATTTGATAGCATTCTAGATACCATTGGCCGGACGCCGATTGTAAAGCTGCACCGCATCCCACCAGAGCATGTAGACATCTACGTCAAGGTGGAGTCTTTCAATCCAGGCGGTTCGGTGAAAGACCGGCTTGCGCTCGCCGTAGTCCTTGATGCTGAAGCAAAAGGTCTACTGAAGCCAGGCGACACAATCGTCGAATGCACGTCCGGCAACGTGGGCATAGCGCTGGCTATGGTGGCGGCAGCTCGTGGCTACAAATTCGTCGCTGTAATGTCGAACACCTATTCACTCGAAAGGCGCAAGCTGATCAGAGCATACGGCGGCAAGGTGCTGCTTTTTCCTGGTGAATTGGGCAGCAGTGGAGGCAACAAAATCGCTGATGACCTGGCGGACAAGCACGGCTGGTTCCGGGCACGGCAATTCGATAACCCTGCAAACCCAGCCTACCATCGTGAAACGACCGCAACCGAAATTCTGAGCGATTTCGCAGGAAAACGTCTCGATTATTTCGTAACCGGCTTTGGTACCAGCGGAACATTGACCGGTGTTGGTCAAATGATGAAACGTGCTCGACCAGATGTGCAAGTGGTTTGCGCGGAACCAGAAAACGCCGCGGTTCTGGCTGGAAAGTCGTGGAATCTGCATGAAATTCAAGGGTGGGCGCCAAACTTCGTACCAAGCGTCATGGACCAGACCGTCATCGACCACCTTCAACCCATAAACGAAACCGTCGGACGCGACACAGCTCGTCGGCTGGCTGCTGAAGAAGGCATCTTTGTTGGCATTTCAGCTGGGGCAACGCTCGCGACGGCTCTTGAGGTCGCCCATACCGCTCCGCGCGGTTCTGTTTTGTTGGCCATGCTGCCGGATACAGGTGAACGTTATCTATCCACATTCCTCATGGAAGATGTGAGTGAAGGGTCGGATGACGAGTGGCTCGATTCACTGGACCGCGAGTTGGAAACAGCCTGATCTATACACCTCACGCTACCGCGCTCTCGTCAGAGAAGGAGGACATATGCAATGCTGGAACAGCCGTTGACCAAGCTACCCACCTATTCCAGTCGTGAATTTATCCCGCCTGGCAGTCGCTTCTTGTTGTTACCTGAGGAGTTTCCCATGAGACGCGGAGGGTGTCTCAAGGGAGGTATCCTAGCCTATGAAACTTGGGGGACACTTTCGCGGGGGCGCGACAACGCAATTCTCATATTGACGGGATTGTCACCGGATGCGCACGCCGCCTCTTCGCCCACGAACCGGGAAGCCGGCTGGTGGGAACGTATGGTTGGTCCTGGCAAAGCCATCGACACCGACACATGGTTTGTAATCTGTGTCAACTCGTTGGGAAGTTGTAAGGGCTCTACCGGTCCAGCATCTCTTGTTCCCGACAGTACTCGCACGTACAGACTTGATTTCCCTCAACTCAGCATCGAAGATATTGCAGATGCGGCAGCGTTTGCCGTGCGCGCCCTTGAAATCGAGACCTTGGCATGTGTGATTGGTTGTTCAATGGGCGGGATGAGCGCACTATCTCTGATTTCTCGTCATCCGGGTCTCGCTCGTACTCATATTAGTGTTTCGAGCGCCGCGCATGCAGCTCCGTTCGCTTTAGCCGTGCGTTCGCTCCAGCGACAGGCTATCCAAGACGATCCAAACTGGCGGTCTGGACAGTACAGCAACGAGAGTTACCCGCTTGCGGGCATGTCGATCGCTCGAAAACTTGGGCTTATCACCTATCGGTCTGCGACTGAGTGGCAAGCGCGATTTGGCCGAAATCTGGCCGCAAGTGGTTCGGCCAGCCAACGAAGCGGAATGCAATGTCGCCCAGAGTTCGCCGTCGAGAGTTATCTTGAATTCCACACAAGGAGATTCCTGCGGGGGTTTGATCCGAATTCTTATCTGTACTTGAGCCAGTGCATTGATCTGTTTGATATTGCAGACCAAGCGAACGGGTGTGCCGACAGAGCATTGTCACAACTCACACTGGAACGCGCTTTGGTCCTGGGCACGGATACAGATATTCTATTTCCATTGTATCAACAACGCCAGATCGCCGATGGCTTACGCGCCGCTGACGCAAGAACCCAATTTACTGAATTGGATAGCCATCAGGGCCACGACGCCTTCCTCGTCGATATTCCGTCATTCGGGGCACCAATCGCTAACTTCCTTTCCGATCTCGGGCGGAAGCCTCCGGTCGTTCGCGCAGCACCAAATGTGGCAGCAAGGGAGGAATTCGTCCTATGAAAAAAGATGCTGGAAAGATTGCTCTGGTGACCGGAGCCAACCGTGGAATAGGATTTGAAATTGCGCGTCAGATCGCACAATCAGGTGCTCACGTTCTGCTGTCCGGTAGAAGCTTTGAGCACGCCAATATTGCGGCTCATATGCTTTGCGACGAAAACCTGATTGCCACTCCGATCCAGTTGGACGTGACCGACCCAGAATCGGTTAGTCACGCAGCGGAATGGATTGCCAGCACCTTTGGTCGGCTCGATATATTGGTCAACAACGCAGCCATAAGAATTGAGGACTATGGTATCGCGCCATCTGGACAACCCATGTGGAAGTGGCGGGAGACGTTCGAAACTAACCTCTTCGGCGTAGTTGAAGTTACACAAGCTCTGCTCTCGCTGATCCGAAACAGCGAAGCAGGGCGCATTGTCAATGTGTCTAGCCTATTAGGTTCAGTTGGAACCCATAGCGATCGCAGCTCTTATGCCTACAGTGACATGTTCAAGTCATTGCCGGCTTACAGTGCGTCGAAATGCGGGGTCAATTCCTGGACCGCGCATCTTGCATACGAGCTGCGGGATACGCCGATCAAAGTGAATGCCGTTCACCCCGGTTACACCAAAACTGACATGAACGATGGGTTAGGTGATCTGGAGATACCCGAAGGAGCCCGTACTAGCGTCCAAATGGCGCTGCTTGGATCGGATGGACCTTCCGGATCATACGTCCATCTCGACCGGATTATTCCGTGGTGAACACGCCCCACATTCTCAGTCAATAAGGTTTGAAAAAATGAAGCATGTTGCTCTCGTCACCGATCCAGAAAGTTTGCCAATTGACTTCGATATGGACTTGCTGATTGATGCCTGCGTTGCTCAAGGAGTACAGCCCGAAATAGTTGAATGGACTGATCCCAGCGTTCCCTGGGGAAAATATGATGCCGTTCTGCTACGTTCGCCTTGGAGCTACACCAAACATCTCAAGAGATTTCGAGATTGGTGCGCTCACGTAGATGCGCAGACTCATCTCATCAATCCTCTGGCAGTAATCAGTTGGGGTTTGGACAAAACTTACTTGAAAGACCTGGAAGCACTTGAGGTCCCTATCGTGCCGACAGAAATCTTGACGCCTAATGCGAAGATCGATGGCCGCCTCCGATCTTTTCTGGAAGATCATCCTGAATGCAATGAACTTGTCATAAAGCCAACAGTTGGCGCTTATTCCCAGAATGTTGGTCGCTTCACGCACCAAAACATCGATTCTGCCGTTCGGCATGTCGAGACGCTCTTCGCAGCTGGCCACAGCGTCATCATTCAACCCTACCTCACGTCGATTGATGAGCTTGGCGAAACGGACATGATCTTCTTCGACGGCCACTACAGTCATGCTATCCGAAAAGCAGCGCTTTTGATGCCCGACGGCACAGTAAATGTTCCAAGCACTGACATGCGCTCCACGCGAGTTGCTTCTCCGACCGAAAGGGAAGTGGGAATTAGAGCGCTAAAGGCAGTGACCAAGATTTTCGGATTGGAATCACCGCTACTTTATGCTCGCGTCGATTTAATCGAAGACCAAAATGGTGCTCCCGTTCTTCTTGAATTGGAGATATCGGAACCTTCCCTAAGCTTACAGTTTGCTCCTGGAAGCCCGGATCGTTTCGCACAAGCAATCGCGAATAGGCTAACTTCTACCGATACTGCAGGTGCAGATATCCAACAGCTTACACAAGGAGTCGGCTCCGGCTGATAACAATCCAGTACCCATCCGACCGTAACACCCTATTCTGCTTTTAGCCCGCCTGATGAAGGGCGGGGTATGGCATCCCCGGGACCCCGCAGTTCCTCTCAGCAATGACAGCTATAGTGAGTTAGGCTGCAATGCAGCAAAAAGACTGCTACGCATACCAATGAATGCTGCGTTAGCAAAGTGGCCAAACGACAATGTCGGCAAAGTCCGCGCACTGTGAATTCGTTCAGCGCCAAATTCTGCACCTGCAGCGAATGACCGGATTACAGGCAGCGACCGCAGAATGCTAGCAGAGTGCCGAATGTCTCCAATGGGCCTTCAGAACGCCGCGAGAGTATGTTCTAAACCCTTCTCGATATGCGTCTGCAGTGTTTTTGCTGCGCGTCCGACATCACGTTCGAGCGCAGCGTCAAACATCTCCCGGTGTTCCTCCACGGCTTCCTCGCCGCGGTACGTGAGGACCAGCATCTGGTAGCGCAAATACTTGTCGTAAAGCACGGCGTGCAGCGAGAGTAGATTCTTCGAACCACAGGCTTCGATCATGGCGAGATGGAATTCCCAATCGTAGCGTTTCCAGTCTTCCTTTTGGCTGTCATCTCCTTCGAGCATCTTCTGCTCCATCAGGTGGAGCTTGTGATGCGCCGCGACAAGGTTGCCTTCCCAGTCTGTGTCGCCTTTTTCAACCGATAGACGCAAAGCGTGGCATTCGAGCAGCACTCGCAAGTTTGCGACTTCGATCAAGTCCTCTGGGGACACAGGTGTCACAAAAAACCCCCGTTGATCTTGCGCATCGACGAACCCCTCGCTGGCTAGCCTGTTAAGGGTTTCCCGCAAAGTAGACATCGACGCCGAATAGCGTTCGCGTAGGCCATCCAGCTTCAGCTTGGATCCCGGAGCGAGGTCACCGAAGATGATGTCGCGTTTGATGCGCTGGTATGTTGATGCACCTACGACATTGCGAGACTTTGCCATTTGTTTTCATCCGTTGGTTGGTGGGATTTCCGACAAAGTATCTCAAAGCTCACGGCTCTGCAATTCTCCGAATAATATGTCGTAATTTAAAATATCCGATGATATTGATTTCGTGTGGTGATGTTGTGTAGGTTGTCCAAAGCAAAGAGTCGGGCAGTGGAGAGACCTGAACATGTCAAGGAAAACGCAAATCGCTGTTGCAGGATTCGGCCTCGTCGGACGTCGCCATGCAGAGGTTGTGAGGCGCGCGCCGGACCTGACCTTGGCGGCCATTGTCGAGCCCAGCACCGAAGGTCAAGAAGCTGCGGCTGCTTTAGGCGCGCCAGTTTTCGCATCACTCGAGGAGATGCTGCAGACGTCAAAGCCAGATGGCGTGCTGCTCGCTACTCCGACCCCTTTGCACCTGGAGCAAGGCTTGACATGTATCGCCGCTGGCTGCCCGGTTCTGATCGAAAAGCCTGTCGCAGTCACTTCGGAGGAGGCGCGACAGCTCACTGAGGCTGCAGACAGGGCGAGTGTTGCCATGCTCGTGGGTCATCACAGGCGCCATAATGGGATGGTTCAAGCCGCAAAACGAGCACTGACTGAAGGTGCGGTGGGCGATATTCGAGCGGTTCAAGCGACCTGTTGGTTCTACAAACCTGACCACTATTTCGAGGTCGCGCCTTGGCGCACCAAGAAAGGGGCAGGACCCATCTCGGTCAACCTCGTGCACGACGTTGATCTGTTAAGGCACTTCTGTGGAGAGGTTGTATCCGTCCAAGCCATTTCAGTTCCTTCTCGTCGTGGCTTCGAGAACGAAGATCTTGCGACAGCAGTCCTTAAGTTTGCATCAGGTGCTATTGCTACAATTTCGGTTTCTGATAGTATCGTGGCCCCCTGGAGTTGGGAGTTAACGGCCCGCGAGAACCCCGCATACCCGGCTACCTCTGAAAGTTGCTACTTGATCGGTGGGTCAGAAGGTGGATTGTCCTTGCCCGATTTACGGGTTTGGAGACACAACAACGCTCCGAACTGGTGGACGCCGATCTCAGCACAGAATCTGACCTGCAAGATGGAAGATCCTTTAGCAGTTCAGATGGCACATTTCGCTGGCGTGATTGCAGGGCGCGAAGAGCCATTGGTGTCAGGATGGGAGGGTTTGAAGTCCCTCGAAGTTGTTGAAGCCGTGGCGCTTTCATCCGCTTCGGGCCGTGAGATTTCGCTGACCAATGAAGTCGGAGCCAAACCCATCGAGGTCGCCTGTGCATAGTCAAAATATCTGATATTTTGGAAAACATATTGCTAAACTTGAAAAATCGACCATAAACATCGAGACGCCGGTTTCGGCGCAAAACCCAAGGGAGGAACCTCATGTTGAAACTTTCACGCCGCGCCGCACTTGCTTCGGTTGCAGCACTCGGTCTTGTCGCCTCTGCGATTCCTGCAGCGGCTGACGGCCACAAAATCACATTTACGTTGGCGACGTCCGGCTCTGAAACCGACCAGCGTTCGGTCGCCATGGCCGAAGTCTTTGCGCCGATGGTTGCCGACTTTGCCGACTATCAGGCAGGTTATAACGGAACGCTCTTTGCGCAAGGCACCGAACTTGAAGCCATTGCTGGCGGCAACCTGACCATGTCGATCGCTTCTGCACAGGAACTCGCTCAGTTCTTCCCTGAATTCTCAATTTTCGCGACGGGCTATGTCCATCAGGATGCTGCGCATCAGGTGCGGGTTTTCAACGACCCGCTAATGGATCCGTTCAAGCAGACTGTTGAAGACGAGCTTGGTGTCAAACTGTTGTCGGTTATGTATCTGGGCCGTCGTCACGTGAATCTGCGTCAGACCCGCGAAGAAATTGATGTGCAAACACCGGCTGATCTGGAGGGGGTGAACCTTAGGATGCCGGGTACGGATGCATGGCAGTTCCTGGGCTCTGCCTTGGGCGCGTCGCCCACACCGCTCGCATTCTCGGAAGTTTACACGGCGTTGTCGTCGGGCGCGATTGACGGCCAGGATAACCCGCTTCCTACGGTCGTGGACCAAAAGTTCTACGAAGTAACCAAGCAGATCGCGCTCACGTCGCACCTCGTCGATCTGAACTACATCGCTTTCTCGCTCGAGACATGGAACAGCCTTACGCCGGAGCAGCAAGAGACCGTGGAGGCAGCCGCCGATGCAGCCGCTGAGTCTGGCCGTCAGGCGCAGTTGGCCAAGGAAGAGAGCTTGGCCGATTTCATTCGCGAGCAGGGCGTCGAAATCTATGAGCCCAACCTCGCGGCGTTCCGCGAACACGTACAAGCTCAGTACCTTGGCAGCGAAGTTGCAGATTCCTGGCCCGACGGCGTGCTTGAGAAGATCAACGCGCTGGGCAACTAAGCCACATAAACACACGTCGCGGGAGGACGGCAATGAACACACTTTTCAAATGGTTCACCCGCGGCGCAGAATTTATTGCCGCCATGGTGTTGGCGGCGATTTTCATCATCTTCCTTTTGGGAATTGTGTTCCGCTACGTCCCCTTTTTGGAACCCATCGGCTGGTCGGTTGTTCTAATTTCGCTCTTGTGGGTTTGGCTGATCTTTTTCGGCGCCTCGTTCATCGTGCGCGAAACTGACCATGTCAATTTTGATGTCCTCTACCTTGCAGTGCCACGTCCCGCGCGCAAAGTGTTGGCCCTATTGACTGCGGTCCTGATGATTGTGGCGATGGTCTATACCTTCCCAGCCGTCTGGGAGACTGTGTTCGCCAACCGGCTGATGGACCTGAAGAAAATTCAGACATTACGCGTGCCGATCACTGGGGACAAAATTGCTATCAAATGGTTGTTTGCGCCCTTTGTGATGATGATGGTTGTCGTCACGCTGCGCTACGTTTGGCGCATTTATACCGTGCTAAAGTACGGACCACCCGCAACGGAATTGGAAGCCATCGCCTCGGTGGATGATGCCAAAGGGGAGGCGTTCAGATGAGCATGGAACTCCTCTTCGGGATGATCGCCCTCTTTGGCATGGCGGCCATCGGCACACCCGTTGCTTATGCGATCCTGGTCGGCTGCATTGTCTATCTGGGTGTGGCGGGACAGGACGTTGCCATCGCCGGAACGACTATGGTGCAGAGATTATTTGACGGTTTTCTGCTGCTTGCTGTGCCGCTGTTCATCGCCTCAGCAAATATTATGAACGCAGGTTCAATCTCGGACAGACTCTTGCAGTTTTGCATTGCTCTGGTTGGCCGGTTTCGCGGTGGCATGGGGCATGTGAACGTTGTGGCCAGCCTGATCTTCTCCGGCATGTCCGGCTCGGCGGTTGCAGACGCGGCGGGCATTGGCAAGATTATCATCGACATGATGGTGAAGAGCGGTCGTTATACGCGGGGCTATGCGGCCGCGATCACGGCAGCGACGGCAACCATCGGGCCAATCATCCCGCCCTCCATCCCTATGGTTCTCTACGCACTCGTGTCCAACGCCTCGATTGGTGATTTGTTTCTAGCGGGTATCGTGCCGGGCCTTGTCATGGGCATTGTCCTGATGGGTATGAACACGGTGATTTCGCATCGGCGCGGGTTTGGCCAGGAAGATCCGGTCCCATTGCGCGAACTCCCCAGGTTGACAGTGCGCGCAACGCCCGCGCTTCTGATGCCTGTAATTCTTCTGGGCTGTATCTACTCCGGCGTTACAACGCCGACCGAGGCCGCTGCCATTGCTGCGCTGTATGCACTGATCGTCGCGGCAGGCCTTTATCGCGCGATCAAATTCAAAACGCTCTATGAGATCTTTGTAGAGAGCGCGCGCGCGGCGGCCTCCGTTGGCCTTGTGATCGGGGCCTCTATGATCCTGACCTACGTGGTTATTCAGGAAAACGTGCCGCAAGCGATCTCTGACATGTTCGCAGGCGCCGACATCAGCCCGTTGATGTTCATCTTGTTAGTCAACATCCTTGTTCTGTTTCTGGGCTGTATCTTGGACGCGACAGTTATCATTCTCGTCATCATCCCACTTTTTATCCCAACTTGCCGAGAACTAGGCATCGACCTGGTTCATTTCGGCGTGTTGGTCGTGGTCAATTCGATGATCGGGTTGATTACGCCGCCCTACGGCATCTTGCTGTTTGTCATTAACGCAGTGACTGGCATTCCATTGAAGGAGATCATTCGCGAAATCTGGGCGTTTCTTGCGGTTCTGCTGGGCGCCCTTCTGTTGATGATCATGTTCCCGGGAATTGTGCTGTGGCTACCTAGGTTGTTTGGATATGAGGCATGACGCGGCTTTCCATCGCGACAACGAATGTGCCTGGTGACCTATCCGGGAAGCTGGAACAGATCGCTGCCGCTGGCTTCTCTGGTGTCGAGCTTTATGAACCCGATCTGATAGGATTTGCGGGCAGCGCTTCGGAAATTGGCAAGCTGGCCTGCTCTCTGGGATTGGACATAGATGTATTGCAACCGTTTCATGACTTCGAGGGAATGAGCGGTGAAACCCGCAAAACTGCCTTTACGCGTCTAGAGCATAAATTGTCCGTCATGGAGGCGCTCGGCGCGCGGACGCTCCTGATTGGAACCAGCACGCATCCTGACGCATCATCGGACATCACACAAGTCATCGAGGATTTCGGGGAACTGGCGGATCGCGTCGAGGGGGCGGGCTGTCGTGCTGCCCTTATAGCATTACCTTGGGCTCGGCAGATCACCACTGAGCTTGAAGCGTTCAAGATTGTTGAGGCGGTGGATAGCCCTGCGCTTGGCTTAGCGCTGAACTCGTTCTTCTCCCTTGCTGGAGGGGAACAGGCCGCACGGTTGCGCGATATTCCCGGGGATCGGGTCTTTCATGTTCAGCTCTCCGACGCACCAGCCCTTGATTTTGACATCACCAGGCTGAAAAGCCATTTCAGCCTGTTGCCGGGGCAGGGTGGGCTGAACTTAGCAAGCTTCGTACGGATCGTAGCGCGGTCGGGCTATCAGGGGCCTTGGTCCATAGCGCGTGTCGGTGCAACCGCGGAAGGCAGTAGGGAGTCTCATGCCCGCGATGCGTTTCGCGCGTTGGTCTCGCTTCTGGATGAAGTTTCGGCCCGCGAGCCTGCACTTGCCCATCCGCTTGATGGCCTTCCGCCACGCGTTACTCCGAAGGGTTTAGAATTCCTTGAGTTTGCCGCTGGCGGTGCAGATCGTGATCGACTTGCGCGCCTTCTGGAAAAAATGTGCTTTCGCAAAGAACGCCAGCATCGGTCGAAGTCCGTCGAACTTTGGCGACAGGGCGCGATTAACATTGTGGTCAACTCCGAAACCAAAGGATTCGCGGCCGAGGCGCGGGCTGAGCATGGACCTTGCGTCTGCGACATGGGCCTGCGTGTTCAAGACGCTGAGCAAACGGTCACTCGGGCCACGGCCCTTGGCGCCCCTGCTTTTTCTCAGCCGGTCGGCAGCGGCGAGTTGGATATTCCGGCGATCAAAGGTGTTGGTGGGTCCGTCGTGCATTTTATTGACGAGAAATCCGATCTGCACCGCGTGTGGGATATCGAATTCGATCCGGTCCCCAAGGAAAGCGCTGCACAGCCGGCTGGCCTTAGGCGTATCGACCATGTCGCGCAAACCATGCGCTATCAAGAAATGCAAAGTTGGTTGACCTACTACCTCTCGACCTTCGAGATGGAGAAGGCTCCGGTCGTTGATGTGGCGGACCCGTCGGGCATCATCCTGAGCCAGGCCCTGGCCAGCCCTGAAGGAGAGGTGCGGTTGAACCTCAACGGCGCAGGCGAGCGGCGTACCTTTGCAGGCGCCTTTCTGGCGCAGGGCTTTGGTGCCGGTGTGCAGCATCTGGCGTTTCTGAGCGATGATATCTTCGAGACTTCGGATTTGCTGCGGGCCGCCGAGTTTGAACGACTAACCATGCCCGCAAATTACTACGACGATTTGCGGGTTCGCTTCGACCTCGAAGATGATTTGGTCGCCAGGATGAAGACAGGTGATATCCTTTATGACCGCAATGGAAGTGGGGAGTACTTCCAGATCTATTCGGTTCCGATATGGGGCGGGTTTTTCTTCGAAATTGTTGCTCGCAAAGGCGGCTATCAGGGATACGGCGCGCGGAATGCTCCGATCCGACTGGCTGCACAGATGCGCTATCTGAAAGAACTGGAAACAGCATGACTACAGACGCCGACGCGGTGCGCCACTGGTGGCGAACCTCGATCATTGACATGGCACCCGGTCGGATCGCGTTTCGCGGTCGTCCCATCGAGGATTTGATTGGCAACGTCAGCTTTGGTCAGATGATATGGTTGATGACGCGCGGCGATCTGCCGTCGCCGGAACAAGCGGATTTACTAGAATGCGCCCTGGTTGCTGGCGTTGACCACGGTCCGCAGGCCCCTTCGATTGCTGCTGCGCGAATGGCCGCTACGTGTGGTGTTGGGCTGAACAACGTTATTGCGACAGGCGTCAACATGCTCGGCGATGTCCATGGTGGCGCGGGCGAGCAATGCGCGGCGCTTTATGAGGATATCGCTGCGCGGATGGACTTGGGCCAAGGCGTTGAAGTCGCCACGCGAGACGGCCTTGCCAAGTGGCGGGAAATCTATGGCAAGATCGTTTCAGGCTTTGGCCATCGGTTCCACAAACCCGTCGACCCGCGCGCGCCCCGCCTAATAACGCTGATCCGCAAGGCGGCGGAGGCGGGCACTGTATCGGGCAAGTATGCCGATATCGGTGAAGCCGTGCAGGCCGAGATCGGCCGTGCGCGCGGCACAGAGATTGCCATGAACATAGACGGGGCGACGGCGGTGATCTTCTGCGAATTGGGCTTTCCGCCGCCTTTGTCGCGCGGGTTGTTCTGTCTCAGCCGCTCTGTAGGTGTGCTCGCCCATGGCTGGGAACAAATGCAGCAGGGCGGGCGCAACAAAGGGCCGATGCCGCCCGCGTATCTACCGGAGTATGTACCAACGGGGGACAATGAGTGAGCTTGCGAAAACCTTCCGGGTCGGTCTGATAGGCACCGGTCGCATCAGCGACATCTATCTCAAGAACATCAAGGGGTTTTCCGGAGTTGAGATCACTACCTGCGGCAGTCTGAACATGGACGAAAGCCGCGTCAAAGCGGCGGATTATGCTGTGCCGCGCGTGGCGCCGCCGGAAGCGATCATTGCCGATCCAGAAATCGACGCAGTTTTGAACCTGACTATTCCGGCGGCACATGCGGGTATCAGCATTGCAGCGCTGGAGGCGGGCAAGCACGTCTACTCTGAAAAGCCCTTCGTCACCGATCTGCCGGACGGGCGCCGCATCCTTGATCTCGCCAGATCACGCGGCCTGAAAATCGGCAATGCGCCGGACACGTTTTTTGGGGGGCGATGGCAGACCTTGCGCAAACTGCTGGACAGCGGTGCCATCGGTGAGCCGCACGGCGTTTCAGCATTTGTGCCGACCAGTGGCGTAGAGCGTCATCATCCCAACCCGGATTTCTATTATGCCAAAGGTGGGGGGCCGCTTCTGGACTTGGGTCCTTATTACCTCGCGGCGATGGTGTTCTGCCTTGGACCAATTGCTCGCGTTGCCGGGCTTGGCCGGAAGCGTGAAGCCTCGCGTTTGATAGAAAACGGCCCGCGCAATGGAGAAATGATGCCGGTCGAGGTCGATACCCACTGCTTAAGCTTGATCGAGTTCGAAAACGGTGTGACTGGGCAGATGATGGTCAGTTTCGACGTGTGGGAAAGCGAAACACCGCGACTGGAGATCTACGGTTCGAAAGGCACACTTTGTATTCCTGATCCCGATCCAGGGGACGGTGCGAACATCTTCCAAGGGCCGGTTTGGGTGCGTACTCGTAACACCGCACGCTGGACAATGCGCCCCCGACCCAAGGCGCCCGCGGACTGGCAGGTGGCCGAGAACACCCACGGTTTGAACTTTGATGCGCGCGGTGTTGGGCTCGCTGATTTGGCTGTAGCCGTGCGCGAAGGGCGTGAGCCGCGTGCCAGCGGCGCATTAGGCCTCCACCTTTGCGAGGTGATGGACGGTATGCTGCAAAGCCCCGGCCTGGGGCGCTTTGTCGACATCCAAAGCACCTGCACGCGCCCGCCTATGTTGGCCGAAACAACCGAACCTGGGCTGAATATCGATCTAAGAGCTATGAAATGACCATCGAAACTTTGACCATTGGTGATCCGTTCTTCGCCGTCCGCATTCTCAAGGACGAGGATGGTTTCGCGATCTCTGGAAAAACCATTGTACTGAATCTGGCCGACGCGCCCTTGCGCGTGCGTGAGCAAATCATTGGCCCGCTGCAATCCGTAGTTCTAAAAAGTACAGATATCCACGATGTGGTCCATGCGGTTCTGATCGAGGGCTTCGCTGATCACGATGATGAGCAAGCACTGCTTGAGAGTATTCGGCAGGCATGGCCAACGGCGTTTCAATTGCGCGGCGAAGAGCGGTTACGCGGCGTCGAACACTATATGTCGCCCAAAGTCTGGGTCGGTCAGTACGGTTTCACGTTGTACCATTCGGCCTCGGTCCCGCTGAACGTCGGATTGCACCGCGATCACGCTTTTTGTCCGGTGCCAGGGTTCCGCGAAGTACACACTCAGATCATCGGTTTCGGCAAGATGCAGCAATGCCGCGAGAAAGATGTCGACACGCTCTATCTCGAAGAACCAATGGCCCCGGGAGCGACACACCGGCCCATGTATGACGCCGAGGGAAATTACCCATGGCATCAGTTCGAAACCATCACGCCCTCGGTTTTCATGGCCGTCGAAATGCTGCCAGAGGGCGCAGTCCCGCCGGAGGTTTGAGACATGCTTTTGCCAGAACAGATTGACTTTGATGGACCATTTCCAAGACTCTCCCGCCGCCTCCGTCTCGGCGTAGTGGGTGGAGGGCGCATTTCGGGCATGCAGGCAACCGCTGCGCGGATGACCGACCGATGGGAAGTTGTGGCCGGTGCTTTCTCTTCTGACCCCGCTCGCGCCAGAGCCGCGGCAGCGGAGTGGTATTTGCCTGAAGATCGTTGCTACGCCTCGTTCTCACAGATGGCCACTGCTGAAGCAGACCGCGTTGATGGCGTGGACGCGGTGATGATCACCACGCCGAACCATCTTCATTTTGATTGCGCGAAAGCCTTTCTTGAGGCCGGAATTGACGTGCTATGCGACAAACCGTTGACGAATGGGGTGACCGAGGCCGAAGCCCTTGTCGCGTTGGCTGACCAAACGGGCTGTATCTTTGGTGTCTCTTATGTCATGTCGTGCTTTCCGATGATCCGGCAGGCGCGCGAGATCGTGGCAGAGGGTGGTATCGGCAAAATCAACCAGGTCCATGTGGAATTCATGCAGGACTGGTTGACGCCCGAGGACGTGGCGGATGCGCCTCATGTGAAATGGCGGCTTGATCCATCGAAGTCGGGCAAAACAAGCTGTGTTGGTGACATCGGTACACATGCCGCGCATCTGGCGAACTTTGTCAGTCACCTACCTCTGACTGAACTTCGCGCCGAGTTCCATGTCTGCGGCGCGCCGAAACAACTAGAAGACACGTTCTTCGCCTGGACCCGTCACGGCGATGTGCCGGGAACGCTTATTGCCACACGTCTTGCGCCCGGCAATCGCGGC
>NZ_JBXWSG010000070.1:0-21416 GCF_059613305.1 Ruegeria sp. BHSB056
CCCGCAAGCTGGCAGAGGATCTGACCTTCACCACACCGACAGGTGAGCAGGCGACCTTGAAGGGTCGTTCGCTGATGCTGGTGCGGAATGTCGGCCACCTGATGACGAACCCGGCCGTTCTGGACGCCGAAGGGCGCGAGATTGGCGAAGGGTTGATGGACGCGCTCTGCACCACTGTGATCGCAATGCATGACCTGCAACGGGATGGGGGTAACTCGGTCGAAGGGTCGGTTTATGTTGTGAAGCCAAAGATGCACGGGCCGGAAGAGGTTGCGTTTGCGGTCGAGATTTTCGACATGGTCGAAGACATTCTGGGCTTGCCGCGCAACACCGTAAAGCTGGGCATCATGGATGAGGAGCGCCGCACGTCGGTGAACCTGAAAGAATGCATTCGGGCCGCAAAATCGCGCGTCGCCTTCATCAATACCGGTTTCCTGGATCGCACCGGCGATGAAATTCACACCTCGATGGAGGCCGGGCCGATGCTGCCCAAGGGCGACATCAAGAACACGCCCTGGATTGCGTCTTATGAAGATCGAAATGTCGATATCGGTTTGGCCTGCGGCCTGAAAGGCAAGGCGCAGATCGGCAAAGGCATGTGGGCGATGCCGGACCGGATGGGCGACATGCTGGAGCAAAAGATTGGCCATCCGCAATCCGGCGCCACCTGCGCCTGGGTGCCGTCGCCGACCGCCGCGACTTTGCACGCCACACATTACCACAAGGTCAACGTACTGGCCCGTCAGGACGAGATTGCAGCGGCGGGTGCCCGAGGAACGCTTGACGATTTGCTGACCATTCCCTTGCTGGGGGGGCGCAATCTAGGTGACGCGGAAATCTCGCGCGAGGTCGAGAATAATGCACAAGGCATTCTGGGTTATGTCGTGCGTTGGGTCGATCAGGGCGTAGGATGTTCCAAAGTTCCCGACATCAACGACATCGGGTTGATGGAAGACCGTGCGACCTGCCGGATATCGTCTCAGGCGCTGGCCAACTGGTTGCATCACGGCATTGTCGACGAGGCACAGGTGATGGCTGCGATGCAGAAGATGGCGGCTGTCGTGGATCGCCAGAATGCAAGTGATCCGGGTTATGTCCCGATGGCACCGGGCTTTAACGGAATTGCTTTTCAGGCGGCTTGTGACCTAGTGTTCAAAGGCCGTGTGCAGCCCTCGGGCTACACCGAGCCGGTCCTGCACGCGCGCCGTCTGGAACTGAAGGCAGTCACCGCGTAATACAAAGGGGGCGATCTGCCCCCTTTCTTCTTTCGACATGCAGACACAGGAATGCACATGGAAGTTTCCCTTCGCAAAGCCCGCACCATTATCCGCAAAGCACTTGAGAAAGGCCGCGAGATGGAGCTGAAGCCACTTTCAGTGGTTGTTCTGGATGCAGGCGGCCACGTCATCGCGTTCGAGCGCGAGGATGATGCAGCACCGGGCCGCTTTGCGATTGCGCATGGCAAGGCATATGGCTCTGTCATGCTGGGTATGGCGGGCACGGCGCAGATGCAGCGGGCCGAGGCGCAAGCCTACTTCATGGCGGCGGTAAACGGAGTGTATGGCGGGCAGGTCGTACCAGTTCCGGGCGGGGTCTTGCTGCGGGGTCGAAAAGGGGACGTGATCGGTGCCGTAGGGGTGACCGGCGACACGTCAGAAAACGATGCTGCCGTTGCGATGGTGGGAATTGAGGCCGCCGGGTTGGACGGCGAGATTTAAGTCCGACCATTGAGAGCAGCTCCGTCAAGGCAATGACTTGGTGCATGTTCCCGACTTGAAGTTTGGGGCGGGGAAAGCGTGCCGAGACTTGATTGGTCGTCGGGAGAAAATTTGTGCACCCCTGAACACGTCCCTGCGCTGTCACGCAGGAGGTGTATTCTTGCACGACTGTGAAGCTGCGGTTAGCTTCCTTTCCAAGGGGATGAATAACAAGGAAAGCGGAATGTCTCGACCCGTTGTTGGTATTATCGGCAACTCATACCTCATGAACGATCAATACCCGACCCATGCAGGGGGGACGATGAATTCTGACGCTGTGGCGAACGTATCGGGATGTTTGCCGCTGCTGATCCCCGCCGATCCCCGTTATGTGTCGGTTGAGGAGTTGCTGGAGGTTTGCGACGGCTTTCTTCTGACCGGCGGTCGTCCCAATGTGCATCCCGAAGAATATGGTGAACCTGCAACCGAGGCGCATGGAGAGTTTGACCGCGCGCGTGACGCGATCACCCTGCCGCTGGTTCGGGCCTGTGTGGAACGGGGTCAGCCGTTTCTGGGCATATGCCGCGGATTTCAAGAGGTCAACGTGGCCATGGGCGGAACACTCTATCCGGAAATTCGCGATCTGCCGGGGCGGATGAACCACCGGATGCCGCCTGATGGTACACTTGAGGAAAAATTTGCACTGCGCCACGTAGTGAAACTGACCGAAAACGGTGTGTTCCACGACTTGTTTGGTGCGCAGGAGGTCATGACAAACACGCTGCACGGGCAGGGGATCAAGTGCATCGGACAACGTGTGGTGATCGATGGGCATGCGCCGGATGGAACGCCCGAGGCGATCTACATCAAGGACGCGCCCGGTTTCACGCTGTCCGTACAATGGCATCCCGAATGGGATGCGATCAACGACCCGGTTTCACGCCCCTTGTTCGAAGCCTTCGGCATGGCTGTGCGGGGATGGGCGGCGGGGATTGCCTGTCAGGCAGTTCAGAAATCAGCCTGACTTGGGCACCGGACCGTGCGGGCGCGCGACGGACCGGTGCAGGGGAAGGTGAATGGCAATCAGACCAGTAGGTTGAACTGATTGACCAGCGGCAGGCTGCGCGCACGTTTTCCGGTTAAGTCAAACAGAGCGTTGCCCAGTGCGGGCATCGAGGGGGGCGTGCCGGGCTCACCAGCGCCTCCCATATGGCGATTGGTCTCCAGAACGCGCACCTCGACTTGTGGCGCAGTATGCATACGAAGGGCGTCATAGTCGGGGAAATTGAACTGCTCGACTTCCCCGTCGGCGAAGGTAATCTCGCCGAAACATGCGGCCGACAGGCCATACATCATGCCGCCAAACATCTGCGCCTTGACGTTTTCCGGGTCCAGTGCCAGCCCCATGTCGCAGGCGATCCAGGCCTTGCTGATACGGATGGCACCGTCTTGGTCGACCACTTCGATAACCTGAGCCACCGGCGTGCCAAAGCTGTAGGTGAAGGCCACGCCACGGCCTACGCCGTCAGGTGTTTTTCCGGTCCAGTTGGACATCTCCCTGACCGCCTCCAGGCATCCGGCAGAAGGGGCGTGTTCGGTTCTCATCAAATCTAGCCGGAAGTCCAGCGGGTCGCGCCCTGCGGCATGGGCCAATTCGTCCATGAAGGTCTCGTGGAAAAAGCCGTTGTGGCTGTTGCCGACCGAACGCCAGAAGCCCACCGGGACAGCCAGATCAGCGACGTGGCCGCTCATCCGGTAGTTTGGCACGGCGTAAGGCTGGTTGAAGAACCCTTCGACCAGCACTTTGTCGGGTCCGCCTCCGGGGAAGCCGGTGTAACGCTCGACCGCCTGTTGCGTGCAGGACTGCGCCGCAACTTTGCCGTCAATAAGAACGGCCTTGCCGTCCTGAACAGCGCCGCGCATCCGGGCGATGGCGCCAGGGCGGAAGTAGTCGTGACGCATGTCTTCTTCGCGGCTCCAGGTTGTCTGGACCGGTGTGCCAGGCATGGCCATGGCGACCTTGGTGGCGATTTCCCCGAAATCCAGTTCGCCCCGGCGGCCAAACCCACCCCCCAGATAGGTGGTGTGAATCTGAACAGCCTCAGTGTCCAGATTTGCAGTGTTTGCTGCGCGAAACCGGATCAGCGTCGGGGCCTGATTGCCGCACCACAGCTCCAGAGCATCTCCGGTATAGAGCGCGGTGGCATTCATCGGCTCCATCGTGGCGTGCGCCAGATAGGGCACTTGGTATTCGGCAGTGATCTCGGTCGCGCCATCCGGCGTCATGCTGACATCGCCATCGTCGCGCATAGTCGAGTTCGGCGCGTCGTCAAACGCCTCGGCAATCATTGAGAAAATGCCGTCCGTATCAGGTGGATATGGCGCATCGCCCCAGTCGATCTCAACAGCCTCGACCGCCTGGTTGGCCAGCCATGTGTTGTTCGCGATCACGGCAACACCTGTGCCCAAATCAACAACCTTCTCGACCCCGGGCATGGAGATTGCAGCACTGTCGTCAAAGCTGTTCATCGCGCCACCCAGTTTGGGGTTCATGCGCACGGCAGCAAATTTCATACCGGGCAGGCGAACATCGATGCCAAACTCGGCAGTGCCTGTCACTTTGCCCATCATGTCCAGTCGCGGTTGTGTCCGGCCCAGATAACGCCATTCGGACGGGTCTCGCAAAGGTACCTCGACGGGTTCCAGTCCGGCCGCTTCCACTGCAAGATCGGTATAAGCGATCTTGTCACCGTTCGGGGCGATGACATGGCCTGACGCTGTTTTCAAGTCCGAGGGTGCGACCCCCAGCCGATCAGCGGCGGCGCGTTTCAGCGTTTCACGGGCCGAGGCGCCAGCTTGCCGCATCCTCTCGAACCCGTCCTTCATCGAGGTTGAGCCGCCTGTGACTTGCAGGCTAAGGGCCTTGCCAAGAACCCCCAGTGCTTCACCTAAGTTGTGCTGGAAGTCCGAGATGTCATAGCCCTTGTTTGGCAGTCCCTCGCCCATCATGGCTGAGTTGTAATAGGCGGCTGCTGCTGGACCGTGCAGAACGGTGATCTGATCCAGATCGACGTCCAGTTCTTCGGCGATCAGCGCGGCCCACGTGGTTTTCACGCCCTGTCCCATCTCGGCACGGGGCGCGAACAGGGTGATGCCATTTTGATCGATCAGCACGAAGGGGTTCAGGGCCGCTTCACCCTCTTTCGGTTTCAGCGGGTTGGGGGCAGGGCGGGTGACATAATATGCGCCAAAGGCGACGCCGCCGACAATCGCGGCCGAGCCGATCAGGAATGTGCGGCGGATAATTTTGCCAACAGAAGCCATCTCTTACGCCTCCTTCAACTTGGATGCTGCGTCGTGGATCGCGGCCTTGATGCGGGGGTAGGTGCCACAGCGGCACAGGTTTCCTTGCATCGCCTCATCGATCTCTGCGTCCGTGGGTGCGGGGTTTTCCGCAAGCAAGGCAGCGGCCTGCATGATCTGGCCCGACTGGCAATAGCCACATTGCGCCACCTGATGATCAGCCCAGGACTGCTGGATCGTAGCCAGAGCTTCTGGCGTGCCGACACCTTCGATTGTGGTCACCTCGCCCCAGACATCCGACAGCGCCACCTGGCACGAGCGTACCGCCTCGCCATCGATGTGAACCGTACAGGCCCCGCAAGCGGCGACACCACAGCCGAACTTGGTTCCGGTCAGGCCAACCTCATCCCTCAGAACCCAAAGCAGGGGAACATCATCCGGCAGGTCGATCTGGTGGGGAGTTCCGTTAATCTTTAGGGCCGTCGCCATGGCGCACCTTTTGTATCTGTGGTAGGTTCTGACATAATGGGTGCAAAGTGTCAGTTTGTCAATTGACAAATTAAACAAAAAATGTCAGAGATCTGCGTATGAAAGATACGAGTGACGAATCCCGGCAGAAAGCGATCCTTGCATCTGCTTTTCAGGCTTTTTCCGCATACGGGTTCCGCAAGACCTCGATGGATGACATTGCGCGCGGTGCGGGGATGTCGCGGCCAGCGGTCTACCTGTATTACAGGAACAAGGAAGCGATCGTTCGCAAGCTGACCGAACGGCATTACGAGGAAAAGACCGCAGCGGTGGCCGAGGCGCTGAACAGCGAAGGCTCAGTTTCGGACATTGCCAGAAAGGCGATCCACGCCCAGACCGAGGGCATGGCTGCGATTTTGGCGTCGCCGCATGGGCTTGAGATGCTGGACACGACCAAATCCATGGCCATTGATATTGTCGAGCGGGGCGAAGGGGAACTTGCCGCGCTTTATGCCGAATGGCTGGGGCGAGAGCAGGGTGCTGGCCGCGTTCGTTTGTTCGACACCCCTGAAGAGACGGCGAAAACACTTACGGTCACGCTGAAGGGGGTCAAGCTGACCGCGTCAGACGCCGAGGAATTTGAAAGGCGCACCAACCAGCTGGCAGCCCTGATCGGGGCTGGGCTGGAAATCAGGTAACGCGCTGTCGGGTTTTGTACTCGGGCGTGTCCCAAAGCTTGTTCTGCATGACATCCGCCAGAATATCGACTGCACGCTCGACATCGCTTTCATCGACATACAGCGGTGTGAAACCAAACCGCATTGTGTCAGGTGCGCGGAAATCTCCGACGACACCACGCGCGATCAGCGCTTGCATCGCGGCGTAGCCTTCCTTGAAGCGGAATGAAACCTGACTGCCACGCTGCTCGGGCGCGCGCGGACTGTCCAGCTGCAAGTCTGGGCAGGTCGCCTCGACCCGACGGATGAAAAGCTCGGTCAATTCAATGGACTTGGCGCGCACATCCGCCATATCGGCCATATCCCAGATATCCATGGCCGCCGACAGCGCGGTCATTTGGATAATGGGAGGTGTTCCCACGCGCATACGCTCAATCCCGCTTCCGGGCCGATAGTCCAGGTCAAAGGCAAAGGGCGCTTCGTGCCCCAGCCAGCCAGACAGGGCCGGGCGCACACTATCTGCAAGTCGGGGCGCAACATAAATGAACGCGGGCGCACCAGGGCCGCCATTGAGGTATTTATAGGTACATCCGACTGCGAAATCGGCATTGCACCCTGCAAGGTCAACGGGGATGGCACCTGCGGAATGCGCCAGATCCCAAACCGTCACGACACCGTTGGCGTGGGCCAGTTCGGTCAGCGCCTTCATGTCGTGCATTCGGCCCGTGCGGTAATCCACTTCGGTCAGCATCAGGACAGCAACCTCTTCTGTGATTGCATCTGCGACGTCCTGCGGATCGACGACGCGCAGTTCGTATGCGCCCCCAAGAGACCGCAGCAGGCCATCGACCATGTACAGGTCTGACGGAAAGTTCCCATTGTCGGAAAGCACAACCTTGCGGGTCGGGTTCAGTTCAAGGGCAGAGGACACGGCCTGATAAACCTTGATCGACAGGGTATCGCCGGTCACGACGCTGTCTGGCTCGGCTCCGATCAGGCGGCCAATTCGATCTCCAAGCCCCGTGGGAAGGCCCATCCAACCGGCCTTGTTCCAGCCGGTGATCAGCATTTGCCCCCATTCGTCGGTCAGCATGTTCTGCACACGAGAGGCAGCCATTTTAGGCAGCGGACCCAAGGAGTTGCCATCCAGATAAATCACGCCCTCGGGTAGGTCGAACATGGCTTTGGTTGCTGCAAAATCGGTCATGAAGGCTCACTCACTTGTGTGGTCGTCTTTTGTTGCATTCGGGGTAGCCGATCCTGACATGTCTGTCTATCGATGCGACATACTGGTCTTTTGCCAATCCGGTCGAAAAACGGTAGGACGTCGGTCAGAAGCGACATATACCCGACATTGTCGTCGCTCATGAGGGCTTAGAATGCGCTGGATAGATGTACCGCCAGTTTGGTTGATCGCTTTTGCGGCGCTGGCATGGGCGCAGGCCAGATACATGGCGCTGGGCCTGTCACTTGAGAGCGGCCTGACCGACCTTCTGAGCGGAGTTCTGATCGGCGGCGGCGTTCTGATGGCCGTTCTGGCCATTGTCGAGTTTCGCCGCCACAAGACAACCGTCATTCCCCATGAGACGCCGACCGCGATGGTGCAAACGGGCATCTACAAACGCAGTCGAAACCCGATCTACGTCGGTGACGTTCTGATTCTTGCGGGTTTGATCCTGCGGTTTGACGCCGTGTTGTCACTGGTGTTGGTTCCGGTCTTCGTCTGGGTGCTGGAACGCCGGTTCATCTTGCCGGAAGAAGACCGCCTGCGCCGACAATTCCGCACGGATTTCGCACGCTACGAACGCAAGACGCGGCGTTGGATCTAAAGTGGCTGATCTTGTGATGTCACGTAAAAAATGCTGCGCTTGCGAAATAATGTTGCGCAGGATACATCTTTGCTTAACAAAGAATACCGACCACCCGCTCGGACAGAGTAAGAATTAGGGGGACTGCCAGTGAAGATAGGCACGCCAAAGGAAATACTGGACGGTGAGAACCGGGTTGCAATGACGCCCGACTCGGCCGTGCAATTGCAGAAACTGGGCTATGAGTGCCTGATCGAGAAAGGCGCGGGCACGGCTGCCGGTTTTTCGGATGCCGCATACGAGGCCGTAGGCGTTGAGGTGGTCAAGACCGCAGCGTCGCTGTGGAAGGCCGCGGATATCGTTGCCAAGGTTCGTATCCCGACCGAGGCCGAACTGAAACGATTGACCAAGGGCAAGACCCTGATTTCGTTCTTCAATCCTGCGGGCAACGAAGAAGGAATGGAGCTGGCCAAATCCAAGGGCGCCACCGTGATCGCCATGGAGATGGTGCCACGCATTTCGCGCGCGCAGAAGATGGATGCGCTGTCGTCGATGGCAAATATCGCGGGCTATCGCGCCGTGATTGAGGCAGGCAACAACTTTGGCCGTTTCTTCACCGGTCAGGTGACCGCCGCCGGTAAAGTTCCTCCTGCCAAGGTTCTGATCGTTGGGGCCGGTGTGGCCGGTTTGGCCGCAATCGGGACGTCCACGTCGCTGGGGGCCATCACCTATGCGTTTGACGTACGCCCGGAAGTGGCCGAACAGGTCGAATCGATGGGGGCGGAGTTCGTCTATCTGGACTTCGAAGAAGAGCAGCAGGACGGCGCGGCGACCGGTGGTTATGCCTCGGTCCAGTCGGAAGAATTCCGCAATGCCCAGCTGGCCAAGTTCCGCGAGCTTGCACCTGAGATGGACATCGTCATCACGACGGCCCTGATCCCCAACCGTCCGGCGCCCAAGCTGTGGCTGGAGGATATGGTCAAGGCGATGAAGCCGGGCTCGGTCATCGTTGACCTTGCGGCCGAGCGCGGCGGGAACGTCGAAGGTACCGTGCCGGACGAAAAGGTCGTGACGCCCAACGGCGTGACCATCATCGGTTATACCGACTTCCCCAGCCGGATGGCGGCGCAGTCGTCGTCTCTGTACGCGACCAACATCCGTCACATGATGACTGATCTGACGCCTGAAAAGGACGGCCAGATCAATCACAACATGGAAGACGATGTGATCCGCGGTGCGACCGTGACGCATGAAGGTGAAATCACTTTCCCGCCACCACCGCCCAAGATTCAGGCGATTGCGGCGCAGAAGAAGCCCGAGGTCAAGGAACTGACCCCGGAAGAGAAAAAGGCGCAGGAGATTGCGGCCTTCAAGGCGCAGACCAAGCAGCAGTTTACATTGTTGGGTGTTGGTGGCGCGCTGATGCTGCTGGTGGGGCTGGTTGCCCCGGCCAGCTTCATGCAGCATTTCATCGTCTTCGTGCTGGCCATTTTCGTGGGCTTCCAGGTGATCTGGAATGTCTCGCACAGCCTGCACACACCGCTGATGGCGATCACCAACGCGATCTCGTCGATCATCATCGTCGGGGCTTTGATGCAGATCGGATCGGGGTCGTTCCTGGTCATTCTGCTGGCGGCACTGTCCGTTTTCATGGCCGGGATCAACATCTTCGGCGGCTTCCTCGTAACCCGGCGCATGCTCGCCATGTTCCAGAAATCTTAAGGAGGCCGGGCACATGGAATTTGGCTTCACCACTGCCGCCTACGTTGTTGCGGCTGTTTTATTCATCCTTTCCCTTGGCGGGTTGTCGAACCAGGAAAGCGCCAAGCGCGCGGTCTGGTACGGCATCGTCGGTATGGCGTTGGCGGTCTTTGCCACGCTGGTTGGCCCCGGTTCTGGCCTGTGGCTTTTGTCGATCCTGCTGATCATTGGCGGCGGTCTGATCGGTCAATACGTGGCGCAGCGCGTCCAGATGACCGAGATGCCGCAACTTGTGGCCGCGATGCATTCGCTGGTCGGTCTGGCCGCGGTGTTTGTGGGTTTCAATGCGCATTTTGAGATCGGCAACGTGGCGCAGGTCCTGGCGATTGCGGATACGGCGAAAGAGGCGGATCTGCATGATCTGGGCACCTTTGCCAAACTGATCGCCAAGAAGACGCCGGCCGAGCTGGCGATCCTTCATGTAGAACTGTTCCTGGGCATCTTTATCGGTGCGATCACCTTTACCGGTTCGGTCGTGGCCTATGGCAAGTTGGCGGGCAAAGTGACCTCGGCGGCGACAAAGCTGCCCGGTGGTCATGCGCTGAACGCAGCGGCGGCGGGTCTCTCGCTGATCTGCTTGATCTGGTATACCTCGTCCGGTGGGCTGCTGCCGCTGATCCTGATGACCCTGGCCGCGCTGTTCATCGGTTATCACCTGATCATGGGCATCGGTGGCGCGGACATGCCGGTGGTTGTGTCGATGCTGAACAGTTATTCGGGCTGGGCCGCGGCGGCTATTGGTTTCTCGCTGGGCAATGACTTGCTGATCGTGGTCGGTGCGCTGGTGGGCTCAAGCGGTGCAATCCTGTCCTACATCATGTGCAAGGCGATGAACCGTCACTTTGTCAGCGTGATTCTGGGCGGCTTTGGTGGCCCGCAGGGTGAACAGATGGCCGTCGAGGGCGAGCAGGTGGCCATCGAGGCGGATGGCGTTGCTGCAGCCCTGAACGATGCCGACAGCGTTATCATCATTCCCGGTTATGGTATGGCGGTGGCGCAGGCACAGCAATCGGTCAGTGAACTGGTCCGTAAGCTGCGCGCCAAGGGTAAAGAGGTGCGTTTTGCGATCCACCCGGTCGCGGGCCGTTTGCCGGGCCATATGAACGTGCTGCTGGCCGAGGCGAAGGTGCCCTATGATATTGTTCTGGAAATGGACGAGATCAATGACGACTTCCCGGATACGGATGTGGCCATCGTCATCGGCTCGAATGACATCGTGAACCCTGCGGCGCAGGAAGATCCCAACAGCCCGATTGCCGGTATGCCGGTTCTGGAATGCTGGAAGGCCAAGCAGGTCTTCGTGTCCAAACGCGGTCAGGGTACAGGGTATTCGGGTATCGAAAACCCGCTGTTCTTTAAGGAAAATACCCGCATGTTCTATGGCGACGCCAAAGCATCGCTGGACAAGCTGCTGCCGATGATCGATTGATCCACCGGTCTGATCCAATTGCAAAGGGCGCCTTTGGGCGCCCTTTTCTTTACTTGTACTATTGGGGGCTTTGCCCCCAAACCCCCAGGATATTTATGGCCAGATGAAGCGGGCGGGTTGTGGTATAATAGACATGCGTATTGTTGGAGCGAAGCATGGAGAAAGTGAACGGTATAGGGGGCGTATTTTTTCGGGCCAGTGATCCCGAGGCATTAAGCCGCTGGTACGAAGAACATCTGGGCGTAAACCACTATGATCCGGTGCCCTGGAAGCAGCGCGAAGGGTATACGGTGTTTGCGCCGTTCGCGAAAGACACTGAGTATTTCGGAAACCCGGATCAGCAATGGATGATCAATTTTCGGGTCGACGATCTGGGCGCGATGATACAGCAGCTTGAAGCTGCCGGAATCGCTGTTGAGACCCGCCCCGACTGGGACAGTGAGATCGGAAAGTTCGCGCGGCTTCACGATCCGGAAGGTAATCCGATCGAGCTGTGGCAGCCAAATCAATGAGATAGTCGGTTTGTATACCTTTGTATTCGTGTAAGTATATGAAATAAAATAAGAATTGATGTATCCGAGTTGTGACGTATAGTGCGGACACCGCTATCGGAGCCTCGGAATGACGCCAATCGATGATCACCCGCTGCGCTATGCGCTGGCCAATGAACTTCACGCCCGCCCGTTTCCGGCTGCCGATACGCCGTGCACGGTCGCCTTTCTTGCGATCAAGAAGCCGGAAGCAGCCGTCGCTCGGGACCGCAGTCAGGATATCGTCCACCTGATTGATCTGCTTGACCGACATGGGGCGCAACATCCGCAGCCGGGGGCCACGCATTATGCCGGGCAGATCGGACGCCATTGGTTGAAATGGGAGCAGCACACAGAGTTTGTCACGTATACGGCGATTGTGCCCAACGTTAGCGGCCGCCCTTTCAACCCCGCCGATTTCGAGGTTTTTCCCCCGGATTGGCTGATGGCCAGCCCGGGCCAGAGGATCACTTCGTTGCTGATGCGGGTGGTACCGCGCCCGGAAGATGCGGCTGTAAAGGTCGCTCTGGCTGATTGGTTCGAACCTGAAAGTCTTGCCGTGTCTCGGGTGTTGGATGCTTCGGCAATTTGCGCTAGCGATTTCCGTATCGACCCGGCTGGTCACATGCGTTTTGCCCTGTTCGTGACCGAAGGCACGGGCACGCGCCGCACAGGGCGTATTATCCAGCGGCTGTGCGAGATCGAGACATACAAGGCGATGTCGATGCTTGGCTTTGCCCGCGTCAAACAATTGGCCCCCCGGATCGAGGAACTGGACGCCCAGCTGGCGAAGCTGATGGTTGAAATGACAGATGACACCACACCACCAGATGCACTGTTGCCTCAATTGCTGGCCACATCGACCGAGCTCGAGACCATTTCGGCCCGCAGTTCGTTCCGGTTTGGGGCAACCGGCGCTTACGAGGCGCTGGTGAATCAACGGATCGACGTCCTGCGCGAGGAAAGGTTCGAAGGTGGTCAAAGCTTTGCCGATTTCATGATGCGCCGTTATGATCCTGCGATCCGTACCGTGAAATCAACAGAACGCCGCCTGCAGGCGCTGTCTGACCGGGCCATCCGTGCGGGTGAGTTGTTGCGCACTAGGGTGGACGTCGAGCGGAGTGCACAAAATCAGGCCCTGTTGGAAAGCATGGATCGTCGGGCCGATCTTGCCTTGCGCTTGCAACACACGGTCGAGGGGCTTTCTGTGGTGGCCATCAGTTATTATGCGGTCTCACTGGTTGGCTATCTTCTGTATCCGTTGACGGCCACCGGTATAAGCAAGGGAACGCTGACGGCGGCGGCGACGATCCCGGTAGTGGCGGGCGTATGGTTCGCCGTTCGGCGCATCCGCAAACGCCTGGGGTAAGCTGCAATTGCCAATTTGCGCCCAACCTGTAGAACGGGTGGGGCGGGCAGACAGCACGAGGTTCTCTGTTGATTGGTGTTTTCTCGGCATGGCGGGCAGTTGCGGCCATGTTCATCCTGAACGGGGCCTTGTTTGGCATCTGGGCCTCGCGCATTCCGGCCGTGCGCGACCGGTTGGACTTGTCTCATGACGCGTTGGGGTACGGGTTGTTGTTCATGGCGGCCGGGGCCGTCTGTTCCTTTCCGGTCACAGGGCGGTTGACGGATCGGTATGGCGCTGTTGCGATTACCCGGATTGTGGCCGTTCTGTACACGCTGTCGCTGGTTCTGCTTGCTGTGGCTGGCGGGTTTTGGGTGCTGGCGTTTTGTTTGTTTGTTTTCGGCGCGTTCCACGGATCGATGGATGTGGCAATGAATGCCTGGGCCGCCGAAGTCGAGCAGGCTTATGACAAACCCGTAATGTCATCATTCCACGCCATGTGGAGCCTTGGGGCCGGTCTTGGCGCGCTCAGCGGATATGTGGCTGTTCAGATGGGGCTGACGGTTCTGGTGCACTTCCTAGTGGCGGGTGGCGCGGTTGTCGCCTTCGCGCTGGCCTTGTCGTGGGTGCGCTGGACGTCGAAACGGTCCGATCGGCCGCAAAGCTCGGTTTTTGCTTTGCCCTCGGGCGCGCTGATACTGGTCGGATTCGCCGCCATGTGTGGTGCATTGGGTGAAGGCGCCGTCGCAGACTGGAGCGCGATTTTCCTGCGAGACGTGTCCGGTGCGCCCGAAAGTGTTGCCGCATTGGGCTATGCCGTGTTTTCCGTGGCGATGGTTGCGTTTCGACTTGCAGGTGCTGTTGTCATCACTTGGTTTGGTCCTGCCGCCACGGCCCGGTTTGGCGGGATCTGCGCGGCACTGGGCGTTTTCGTTGTGGTTTCTTCGGTCGTGCCCTTGCCCGCATTGGCGGGGTTTGCGCTGATGGGTATAGGGTATGCGGTGATCATGCCGCTGGCGTTCAGCCGTGCAGCCAGCGATCCGCATGTGCCGCCGGGGCAAGCCATCGCGAGTGTAGCTACGCTGGGATATGGCGGGCTGTTGATTGGGCCGCCGCTGATCGGATTTTTGGCGGAACTGTTCGGCCTGCGTCTGGCGTTTGCCGTGCTGTTGCCATTGGCCGTTCTGATCGTGCTGTTGGCCGGCGCGCTGAAGCGCGCCGACTGAACTTTTTTCAGCGTCCGCGAATGCGGGGATCCAGCGCGTCGCGCAGACCATCGCCCAGATAGTTGACGCTCAGCACTGTCAGCGAGATTGCCAGACCGGGCCAGAATACACGCTCGGGGTATTGCTGAAGATAGTCGACACCATCAAACAACAGGCGGCCCCATGTCGGGAAGTCGGGCGGGAAGCCCAACCCAAGGAAGGACAGCGCGCTTTCGGTGATGATCGCCGTGGCAATCCCCAGTGTTGCCGACACCATGATTGGTGACAGAACGTTCGGCAGAATATGCCGCGTGATGATCTGACTGTTGCTGGTGCCGATGGAGCGTGCGGCCAAAACGAATTCACGTTCCTTGATGGCCAGCACGTCACCGCGCACGATCCGTGCAGTCGGCATCCATGAGGTGATGCCGATGGCGCAGACGATCAGGATGAAAATCCCGCGCTCCAGCCCAAAAGCCGCTGACAGGGGCTCGCGGAACAGAAGCATCATGACCAGCAGCAAGGGCAGCAGGGGCAGGGCCAGGAACAGGTCTGTCAGACGCATCAGCGGCCCATCGAGCCGTCTGAAGAACCCGGCCAGAACACCGATGAACGATCCCAGAAACAGCGCCAGCAACATCGCGGTTATGCCAACCGAGACTGAGGTTTGACCACCCGACATCATGCGCGCAAGAATGTCGCGACCCAATTGGTCGGTGCCAAAGGGATGCGCCCAACTGGGCCCCTGATTGCGCGACCGGATATCGATCTGGGTTGGATCAATGCTCCACAGATACGGGCCCAGATAGACACCGGCAACGATGATGATAAACAGGATCGCCCCGACCATTGCGCCTTTGTGGGTCTTGAACTGATCCCAAACATCGCGCCATTGGCTGCGGGGAGGGGTGGCCAGTTCTTCCATCACGTCGGCTGTCGGCAAGGCGGTTGAAGCTGGTGCAAGTCCTTCGTCCGGGACCAGCGTATCGGTACGATCATGATCAGTCATATCGAATCCTCGGGTCCAGAATGCCATAAAGTACGTCAGCGATCAGGTTGAACAGCACGATCAGTACGGCGAAAATAAAGGTCAGGGTTTGCACCATCGGCAGATCATTGGCCTGAATCGCGCCGATCAGCAACTGCCCGATTCCGTTCACCTTGAACACCTGCTCGGTGATGATGGCGCCACCAAAGATGGACGGAATACCCAGCGCGATCACGGTGACCACCGGGATCATCGAGTTTCGCAGGACGTGAACCATGACCACGGTATATTCGCTGAGACCCTTGGCGCGGGCGGTGCGAACGTAATCCTGATTGAGGTTATCCAGCATGGACGCGCGCATGAACCGGCTGAGTTGTGCGGTGATCTGCAAGGCCAGAACCATGACCGGCATGATCATCTGTTTGAGCTGTACAACAAAGCTGTCCCAGCTGTTGACCACCAGCGTTGTGTCATAGATCGACGGGAACCATCCCAGCTGGACTGAAAAGATCACGATCACCAGCACGCCCGAGAAAAACGGCGGGACCGAGAAGCCGACCATCGAGACGAAGGTACCCATCTGGTCGAACCAGGAATATTGGCGGTAAGCCGAGTAGATGCCGATGGGCAGCGCGATCAGGATGGCGACCACATAGGCGGTGCCGACAACCCACAAGGTCTGCGGGATACGCTGAACGACGATGTCCATGACCGGCGAGCGGGTCTGCCATGAAATCACGCGCAGGTCGCCTTCGGAGAAGGTTGTACCGAATACAGAGTCGACCAATACCTGTGGTTCTATCCAGAAGAACTGCACAATCCATTTCCAGAATCGGATATGCATCGGTTGGCCGAGGCCAAGCGCCTCGCGCATCTTCTCTTTGACTTCCGGGGGAACGGTGAGTGGAACCTGTGCCATCGGGTCGCCAGGGGCAAGCTCGAGCAGCAGGAAAATGACGAGGCTGATGAACAGCAGTGTGGGCACCGCCAACACCAGTCGTCTGATTGTAAAGTTGAGCATTCAAAGGCGCCTTTGTTGATGCGTCTTCTTGTTTGAGTGGCCTGCAAATGACCGCGCCCCGAAGATCGGGGCGCGGTTTTGCAAGGTCAGTGCTTAGGAACCGGTCTTGCGGTACCAGTCCGCAATGTTCCACAGCTCGCTGTCCCAAACGTTCAGGACAACGCCACCCAGGGTGTTTGCGTGTGCCGAAAGGCGACCACGGTGCACCAGCGGGATCATACCGCCGTTTTCAACCATGATGTCGTTCAGCTGTTTCGCGATCTCGGCGCGCTGTTCCAGACCAGCAGTTTCGGCCAGCTGTGCGTGCAGCTTATCGAACTCTTCGTTGCAGAAGCGGCTGATGTTTTCACCCTGCCACTGTGTGTCGGGACGAGGTGCCTTGTCGCACAGACCGTTGCCCAGATAGGACTGAGGGTCGGTGCCGTTAAAGGTGTTGGCGTACATTTCAACGTCGGCATAGAACTTCTGGAAGGTGTCCGGCGAGCCCGGGTCACCACCGAAGAAGACCGACGCGTTGATGTTGCGCAGTTCGGTTTCGATACCGATCTGGCTCCACCATTCCTTGATCAGCGCCTGGAAGTCCTGACGGACGGCGTTGGTCGAGGTCTGATAGACAACTTTCAGCGGAACACCGTCTTTTTCACGGACGCCGTCGCCATTGGTGTCAACGATACCTGCTTCGTCCAGCAGGGCGTTGGCACCAGCGATATCCTGCGTGTCACAGGTCATCGAGGTCGAGTTGAACGCAGCCGGGGCCGGAACCCAGTTACAGGTCACTTTACCTGCCTGACCATAGCCGATCTCAACCAGTAGCGGGCGGTCGATCGCCATGGACATGGCTTTGTAAACGGCCGGGTCCTGAAGGAACGGGTGCGGATGCGTTGCGGTCGACCGCTCACCTTCTGGCAGGTCGGGCGACGGGTTGGTCTGGTTCAGCATGATACGTTCGACCAGAGGACCGAAGCCCGCGACCGGAGTACCTTTGCCGCCTTCTTGCATCTGCGCGATCACTTCGGGCGCCAGCTGAAGGTTCCAGGCATAGTCAAACTCGCCGGTTTCCATGACCGCACGACCAGCCGCCGTTGCATCGCCGCCACCTTTGAAGGTGACTGTCGCAAAGGCAGGTTTCGCCGGGTCGCGATAGTTGTCGTTTGCCTTAAACGTGATCACGTCATTCGGCTTGAACTCGGTGACAACAAACGGGCCGGTGCCGATGGGGTTAAAGTTCTGCTCGGTGCATTCGGGGGCTTTCGCGCCCATACAATCCGCGAACTGAGCAGCCTGAATGATCGGGCTTTCGCCACCTACAAACGGGCCGTAAGGGAAGGGGGTTGGTTTGTCGAAGGTGACCTTGACGGTCAAGTCATCCACAGCCTCGACACTGGTGACGCCTTCAAACTTGGTGACTTGCGCACAGCCGCCTTCGGGGTCCATGCAGTAATTCGCGGTAAAGACCACATCCGCCGACGTAAACGCCGAGCCGTCTGACCAGGTGATTCCCGGCGCGATCTTCCATGTGATCGATGTAAGGTCCTCGCTGACGCCACCGTTTTCAACAGTTGGAATCTCTGAGGCCAGATATGGCACCATGTTGCCGTCCTGGTCGTAGCGGGCAAGAGGCTCGATCACCAGCGAGGCTGATTCCACGTCTTTCGTACCGCCGGACAGGAACGGGTTCAGGATCGACGGAGCCTGCCAGTAAATGATGCTGACATTGCCGTCCGATCCACGCTCGGCAAAGGCTGCAGGGGCCATCGCCGTGCTTGCAATCGCACCAAGCAAAAGGGTTTTGATTTTCATAAGTTACTCCCAAGTTGGACACGTTCGTGTCTCGATTATCTCCGCAAGGCCTGCGGGTTTGGCGTTGCCGCCCCAAGGTAAGGTTCTGATCAACAAAGATAATAGCGCTAACGATTTCGGTCTGCGCCGCCTCCCCAGGTCGGTTACATGGCGTATCGAAACAGAACCTGAGAAAAATGCAAGTAGTGCCGTCGCGAAAATGTGTAATGGGTTTGACTTTTCCCGGCGGCCCGCCTTAGCGTTCGGAATTCAGAAAAAGAATACCGTCGTCAAGGGAGCGCGCGCGTGCTGGATCAGCCTATTGCACAGATAAAAAAACTGCGGGTGGAGTTTCAGACGAAGGATGGCCCCGTTGTTGGTGTTGAGGATGTCTCGTTCGAGGTCAAACCGGGTGAAACCGTTTGTATCGTTGGCGAATCGGGCTCGGGGAAGTCGGTGTCGTCGCTGTCGCTGATGCGGCTGGTCGAGTTCGGAGGCGGCGAAATCGCTGGTGGTGAACTTCTGTTTGACCGCCGCGACGGGAGCGAGATGGACCTGTCCAAAGCCGATCCGGATCTGATGAAACAGATTCGCGGCAACGAGATCGGGATGATTTTTCAGGAGCCGATGACGGCGCTTAATCCGGTTTTTACCGTTGGCCGCCAGTTGACCGAAGGTCTGCGCATCCACAAGCAGATGTCGAAGGCGCAGGCCGAGGACCGGGCGCTTGAATTGCTGCACCAGGTTCGCATCCCCGAGCCCGAGCGTCGTCTGAAACAATACCCGCACGAGTTGTCGGGCGGGATGCGCCAGCGTGTCGTCATCGCGATGGCCATGGCCTGCGAACCCCGCCTGCTGATCGCCGATGAACCCACCACAGCGCTGGACGTGACCATTCAGGCCGAGATCCTGGCCCTGATGGACCGCCTGAAGCGGGAAACCGGAACTGCGGTGATGTTCATCACCCACGACATGGCTGTGGTTGCCCAGATGGCTGACCGCGTGGTGGTGATGTTCCGTGGCAACAAGGTCGAAGAGGGGACCGTCAAGGAAATCTTTGAAAACCCGCAGCATGATTACACCAAGGCCCTTTTGGCCGCAGTACCGAAGCTGGGTGAAATGCAGGGCAAGTCGGCACCCGAACCGATGAAGTTGCTGGGTGTCGAGGGGCAGAAAATTGCGCCCATACACGGAACTGAAGAGGTTTTGCTGACGGTAAAGAACCTGACCACGCGGTTTCCGGTCAAAGGTGGTCTTCTGCGGCGCACGATATCGAACGTTCATGCGGTCGAGGATGTGTCATTCACACTGAACAAAGGTCAAACGCTCAGCCTTGTGGGCGAATCCGGGTGCGGCAAGTCCTCGGCCGGCCGTTCGATCCTGCGGCTGGTCGAGCCGATGGCGGGTGAGGTCAATCTGGACGGTGTCGATATCATGAAGCTGGACCCGTCCGGCCTGCGCAAGGCGCGGCTGGATATGCAGATGATCTTTCAGGACCCGTTCGCCTCGCTGAACCCACAGATGCAATTGGTCGATCAGGTTGCCGAGCCGATGCGCAACTATGGCGTGGCGTCGGGATCCGAGTTGCAGGACCGCGTCGCACAATTGTTCGACAAGGTGCAGCTGCCGCGCAGCTTCATGCGTCGTTTCCCGCATGAAATGTCCGGGGGGCAGCGTCAGCGGATCGCGATTGCCCGCGCACTGGCCCTGAACCCCAAACTGATCATCGCGGATGAGGCGGTCTCGGCCCTCGACGTGTCGGTTCAGGCACAGGTTCTGAACTTGATGATGGAACTGCAATCCGATTTGGGACTGTCTTATCTGTTCATCAGCCATGACATGGCCGTGGTTGAACGTGTCAGCCACTATGTCGGCGTTATGTATCTGGGTCGCATCGTGGAACTGGGCCCGCGTGCGCGTGTGTTTGAAAACCCACAACACCCCTATACGCAGGCGTTGATGAAGGCAGTTCCAATTGCTGACCCGAACAAGCGAAAGACGGAAAAAGACCTGAACTTCAAACCGATCCCGTCACCGATCCACCCTGTCGATTTCAAACCGGAACCCTCTCAATATCACGAGGTTGAACCGGGTCACTTTATCCTGACCACAGACAGTGGGTACTGACCCGATGGGCAAGCGCCTGACGCCGCTTGAGATCATGACCAAGCTGATCTCATTTCCAACCGTGAGTCGTGACACCAACCTGCCGTTGGTCGACTGGGTGGACGAATACCTGCAAAGCCATGGGATCACGTCGCACCGCTGGCCTGATCCGAATCAGCCGCATAAGGCGGCGATCTTTGCGCATGTCGGCCCTTTGGAAGAAGGCTCAGTTGTGCTGTCCGGGCACACGGATGTAGTACCGGTTGACGGGCAACCCTGGGACACCGACCCCTTCACCGTGACCCAGAAGGACGGCAAATATTTCGGGCGCGGCACCTGTGACATGAAGGGATTTGATGCGCTTGCCATCTGGACGCTGGTCGAGGCGCATTACGCAAATGTGAGGCGACCGCTCCAACTTGCGCTGAGTTTTGATGAGGAAGTCGGGTGTACCGGAGCGCCGCCGATGATCGAGGCAATGCAGGACATTATGCCCAAAGGCTCGGCGGTGATCGTGGGTGAGCCGTCGATGATGCAGGCGGTAACGGGTCACAAGGGCGGTTTCGGCTTTGACACCCATATCGCCGGGTTCGAAGTTCACAGCTCGATCATGCACACAGGCGTCAACGCCATCATGGCAGCGGCCCCATTGATCGACTGGGCCAACCAGCAGAACGCGCGGAACATGGCGGCGCAACCCAGCGCGGTTGCTGCCGTATTCGATCCACCCTGGACAACCTGCCATGTCGGTATGATTGAAGGCGGAACGGCCCATAACATTACTGCCAAAGACTGCCGGTTCATGATGGATTTTCGGACCGTGCCCGACGAAACGCAGGCCCAATGGCGAGATGCCTATTTCGAACAGGTTCGGCACATTGAGGCTCAGATGCAGGCCGTTCACCCGGATACCCGCATCGAACTGACTGAAAACTTCGCGATTCCGGGGTTGATCCCGGAAGAGGATGGTGAAGCCGAAGCACTGGTACGCGCCCTGACCGGAGACAACGCAAGCCATGTGGTCAGTTACGGGACCGAGGCAGGCCAGTTTCAGGAGGCCGGGTATTCTGCCGTGATATGTGGACCCGGAGACATAGCGCAGGCACATCAGCCGAATGAGTTCGTTACGATTGAACAATTCGAAGCCGGTCATAAATTCATGCAGCGATTGGTTGAAAAACTATGCGCCTAGCCCGGTGTAATACGGTGCCAGCGGTTGAAAGGGAGGTCTTGAGATGCCCGTAAAAAACAGACTTGCGGAAATGCATGGCGAGATCACCGAATGGCGCCGCCACC
>NZ_JBXWSG010000071.1:0-20851 GCF_059613305.1 Ruegeria sp. BHSB056
ATGCTTCGGGGCAATACCAAAGCGGCGTTACCATCGCCAATGTTGTCGATGTCGAAGTTTTCTATGGTGTTGATCTGAACAATGACGGCCACACCGGCCACGTCACAACCAGTATCGAGAGCAGCGGATCGGTAATACTCGCGTCGTCAACCCGCGGCGAGTATCTGATCAACGGTACCATCGGCGTAACGCTCAACGGCAATGCAATTGGGCCAGACAGCCTGCCGGGCTGGCAGGCACTTCAGGCCGAAGCGTCGGGCGGTGGCTACAAGGTTCTGTGGCTGAACACCAACGGGTCATATGCCGAATGGACCACGGATGCTTCGGGGCAATACCAAAGCGGCGTCGCCATTGCCAATGTTGTCGATGTCGAGGCCTTTTACGGTGTTGATCTGAACAATGACGGCCAGACCGGCCACGTCACAACCAGTATCGAGAGCAGCGGATCGGTAACACTCGCGTCGTCAACCCGCGGCGAGTATCTGATCAACGGTACCATCGGCTTGTCGTATAATGGTAATGCAATTGGGCCAGACAGCCTGCCGGGCTGGCAAGCGCTTCAGGCCGAAGCGTCGGGCGGTGGCTACAAGGTTCTGTGGCAGAACACCAACGGGTCATTTGCCGAATGGACCACGGATGCTTCGGGGCAATACCAAAGCGGCGTTACCATCGCCAATGTTGTCGATGTCGAAGTTTTCTATGGCCACGATATTGATGGGGATGGGACCATTGGTCCTGTTCAACCAAAGCTGAGCGCTTTGTTGGTAGCCGAAGACGGCACGGAGAAAATGGCCAAAAACTCCGTTGCATCCGAATGGGACGAGGACGCCGACTATCTGGAATTCGTGCCCGTCTTGCCCAGCTACCAGGACGATGAAGATATTTATGGGTTGGTTGTCTCTTGCATAAAGAACAACGTCGACGTGTCATTGGCGACCAACCTGGGCATTGCGCGGCATGAACCCGTAAACGATGTGGTGGATGACGATGCCAACTTGACGGTTGCGTCCTTGCTGGAGGATGACAGCTTCTTGTGGTGATGTGGCTACCATGTTTGAGGCATTTACAAACCTTCTATTCCGCTGGAAGTGATCGCGGAAGTGATCCAGATGATCAAAGCGCTTTTTCACCCAGCTTGCCGTAATCTTAAAGAACCTACGATACGACGCCGACAATTGGCGTTGGTTTTACAGCTGCGGCTGAATAGCGCTTCTTTACGCTAAGGACCCGCGGTTTCTTGCCCAAAAAAAGATGTGCAAACTTGGCAAGGCTGATCTAACTTTTTAAATGCGGGGGCGCATCTCCGAATAATGTGGATTGAAAACATTGAAACCTGAACACCGCGTATCTGCGGCCCCCCGCCATGAACTGCGCAATGTGCGCAATCAGGGGATCGCGTTCCTTGCTTTGGCGTTCTTGTTCAGCATTTTTGTGAACCTGCTTATGCTGACGGGCCCATTGTTCATGTTGCAGGTGTATGACCGGGTATTGGGCTCACGTGCGGTGGAAACCCTGACAGCGCTGTTTTTGTTGGTGGCGTTGCTTTATGCGCTGATGGCGATGCTGGACTTTGCCCGCGGTCGCATCGTTGCCCGGTTCGGTGCACGGTTTCAGTCACAGTTGGATGAGCGCGTCTTCGAAGCAACGCTGCGACGTTCACTTCTGCCGCAAATTCGGTCGGCCCCGGCAACGGCTTTGCGCGATCTGGAATCCATTCGAAACCTGTGCTCGTCCCCTGTTTTGTTGGCGGTGATGGATATTCCGTGGACGCCGGTTTTTTTGGGTGCGATTTTCCTGTTTCATCCTTTGTTGGGTTGGCTGGCCGTGACAAGCGGTGCGTTGCTTGTCGTGATTGCATTGCTCAATCAGGCACTGACCAGCAGGAAAGTCGCCGAGGCACAATCTGCAGCAGCGCGGGCAAATGCTTTTGCCGAACATGCGCGACAAGCCGCAGAGGTTGTGCGCTCTCAAGGTATGCAGGCGGACGTGACAAAGCGATGGTTGGACCAGCGTTCGAATGCCTTGCGTCAAACCATCTCCGCCAGCGATTGGACGGGCAGTTTTACGTCTTTGACCAAGTCTTTACGACTGTTTCTTCAATCTGCAATGCTTGCCTTGGGCGCGTGGCTAGTTCTGCAAAATGAAATGACACCGGGCGCGATGATTGCGGGCTCAATCCTTTTGGGTCGGGCCCTCGCCCCGGTCGAACAAGCGGTTGGCCAATGGGGCATGATCGAGCGTGCGCGAACGGCCTGGACTTCCCTCAGCCGTTTTTTGGATCAGACCCCACCCGAGGAGCAGCGGATCCGCTTGCCTATCCCGAAAGCGCAGCTGGAAGCCAAATCTCTGACTGTTATTCCCCCTGGGGCAACAACGCCTACGTTGCGGAACGTGAATCTGAAGCTGCAACCGGGCAAGGCGCTGGGTGTCATCGGCAAAAGCGGGTCGGGAAAGACGACTCTGGCCAAAGCGTTGCTGGGGCTTTGGAATCCGGCAGCCGGGGAAATTCGGCTGGGTGGTGCCACTCTGGATCAATATGACTCCAACGATCTGGGCAGCCATATCGGATATTTGCCGCAGCAGGTTACCCTGTTTAACGGAACGGTGGCCGAGAACATCGCCCGGATGTCCGAGAACCCGGATTCCGAAGCGGTGGTGGCTGCGGCCAAAAAAGCCAATGCGCACGACCTTATCCTGTCTTTGGAGAAAGGTTATGGTACCTTCCTTGAAGGCAATGACAGCCAGTTGTCCGGCGGACAGAAACAGCGCATCGCGCTGGCCCGCGCCCTCTATGGCGACCCTGTTCTGCTTATTCTGGACGAACCAAACTCGGCACTGGACGCGGATGGAACCGAAGCCTTGAACGCGGCCGTGAGGGGGCTCAAGGCGGCAGGCAAAGCCGCCATCATCATGACACACCGCCCGCAGGCCATTTCGGAATGTGACGATCTGGCCGTTGTCGAAAAAGGACAAGTGGTCAGATTCGGCAGTCGTGACGAGGTTCTCAGCGCAATGGTGCAAAACGCGGGCGCGATTAAGCGCAAGCTTAGCCCCGTAGGTGAATAATGGCAAAAAAGACGACCAAGAAGCAGGCGCAGGCCTGGAGTATGAGAATTCCTGCCCTGGTGGGATTCGCCGCGCTTGCCATTCTGGTTGGCGGATTGGGTCTTTGGGCAGTTAAGACGCGCCTCGCCGGTGCCATCGTGTCCTCAGGCGTGATCGAAGTGCAAAGCAACCGTCAGGTGGTCGAACATCCTGATGGTGGCGTTGTTGGAGAGATCTTTGTTCGCGATGGTGATGTGGTCGCCTCGGGCGAGATGCTGTTACGGCTGGATGATACCTTCTTATCGTCCGAGCAGACGATCGTGGAAGCGCAGCTTTTTGAGCTGCTGACACGCCGTGTCCGTCTTCAGGCCGAACGCGACGGGCTTTCGCCGGATGAGCTGTCCACGCGGTTGCACGAGGTTCAGACGGAATACAACATCGATCTGGACCTGATCGAAGGTCAGCAAAACCTGTTCAACGCCCGGGTGGTAACCCTATCCAAACAGCAGGAACAGCTGAACAAGCAGTTGGTTCAGATCGAGAGTGAGATTGAAGGCACGCAGGCCCAACTCGTATCGCTGCGCCGTCAGGTTGAATTGATCGAGGATGAGTTGGAAGACCAGCAAAACCTGCTGAAACGTGGATTGACGCAAACCAGTCGTGTGCTGGCCCTACAACGGGAAGAAGCCAGCCTGACAGGTGAAATAGGCCGACTGGAAGCCGCAGTCGCCCGCCTCAAAGGGCAGATCGCTTCAACCGAGATCCAGATCGTTGAACTGACTGCAACCCGCCGCGAAGAGGCAATTACCACGTTGCGGGACGTTCAGGCACAAATTGCTGAACTGTCGGAACGCCGACTGTCCCTGACCGAGCGGCTGACACGTTTGGACATCCGCGCACCGGTCAGCGGAACAGTATATGGAAGTCAGGTTTTTGCCCTTCAATCGGTCGTTCAGCCGGGTGAACCCATGATGTATGTTGTTCCACAGGATACGCCGTTGCTTGTCGCCGCGCGCGTTGACGCGATCCATGTAGATCAGTTGCATGTGGGTCAACCTGTTGCCCTGCGGTTTCCAGCCTTCAATCAGCGTGAAACGCCTGAATTGGACGGGCAGGTCAAAAACGTATCAGCCGATACATTCACGGATGAAAAATCAGGCTTTACATTCTACCGCGCCGAAGTGGTTATGAATGATGGCGAGCTGGACCGTCTCAACGGTCAGGAGCTTTTGCCGGGTATGCCTGTTGAGACACTGATCAAAACCGATGAACGCACCCCTTTGTCCTATCTGGTCAAGCCGATGGCCGATTACTTCAATCGTGCATTTAGGGAATGACGGCAGGGCTATCTCTGGATAACTGCACTTTCCCATTCGGCCAGAAAACGGCGGCGTTTTAATCTGTCCAAAAACGTCATCAGCGCTGGATCAAGCCCAATCGTTTCACGTTCTTCGTCCGTGTCAAAAGGTGCCAAAGGCGGGAGGGTGTGGCCACCACCTGATTGCGTGGATTGCTTTGATACAAGGTGACGAACAAAAGACGCGGCAAATTCGGGTACGGGTGTACCTTCAAGAACCATCGCCGTGCGCATCATGGTCGTCTGAAAATCCGACGGCAGGATAACCTCAAGCGTATCCTTGTGCCCGGCGCGCGCATCCGCATAGCTGCCAAGGACATTATAGGCTACGGCGATCTCACCTTTGACAAGATCATCAATCATGTCGCCGGAACAGCAGTACAGACGCACATCCAACCCGCCCATGACTTCCATCAGACGCCAGAACGTTTCTGACGCACGGGCATCCTGCGTCGCAAACAGATAACCTAGACCAGACTGACGAATGTCATAAGTTCCCACCCGGCCCCGAAAGCTGTCTGGTCGCATTCGAAGGGCTTCAATCAATTGCTGTCGGGTCTCTGGGACAGGCGCACCGAAAAAGGCGGCACGGTTAATCACGATGGTCGCGGGCTCGAACGTGAAGGCGAAAAGACTGCGATGCCACTGCGCCCAGGATGGCAGGGATATGTCATCTATCACGCGTCCATAACCGTCATTGGCCAGTTTCAGTTGCAGGTCCATGGCGCTGGAAATGACAATATCGAAATCTTCGGGTGCGGTGCGCACGATCCGATCGATGTCGGCAGTACCCGTCACCAAATACTCGACAGAAATGTCAGGGTTTTCCTTGATAAAGCTGGAAATCATAGGCTCAAACAAAAACGTATCCGTGCTTGAGATGACCCGAATATGAGCTTCGTCTGCTTCGGCGTTGAATACTTGCCGATCCTCCCAGACTTGCGCCTGTGTGACTGCCGGAAACCAAAGGAGGACTATAGCGATAATGTAACGCATGCGCCGCCTCCCTGCCTGTTGGACAAGTCAAGCGCTCCACCATGCGCTGTTGCAACGTCCTGAACGATGGTCAGGCCCAAACCGGACCCAATGGTACCACTTGCATTCTTACCCCGTTCAAAACGGCGCGTGAGAGTGTCAATTTCGTTTGAGGGAAACCCCGGGCCACGGTCTTTTACCCGGATTTGAACCCGAGGTTCTGAAGTGACTTCGATGCGAACAGAACTGTCAGCCGGAGCATATTTCAGTGCATTGTCGATCATGTTGCGCACGGCGTTTTGAATGAGGATGGGGTCACCTGAATACATGACCTGTGGGTCGCCACAAAGCGACAGTGACAGGTCCTTCATCTCGGCAATTGGTGTCAGGCGCTGCACAAGGTCACGGACCAAGACGTTCAGGTCTATGTCTTCCCGCTCAAGATGGTCAGCCCGGAACGTGATCATCGCATGATCCAACAGCTGTCCAGCTGCACGAGAGCTTTCGTCAATGGCGCGCACCATCGAACGCAGAGCCTCGCGGTTTTCTTCTTTTTCAACCCTTTGCAAAGTGGCGTCAGCATATGACCTGACCGTAGCAAGAGGGGTGCGAACACGGTGTGCCGCCTCGGCAATAAAGTCTTCTGACTGGCTGAGTGACTGATCAAGCCGACCCATCAATGAGTTCAGTGAAGCAACCAAAGGGGCCATTTCGCGGGGTACCGGCTTTTTGAACGGGCTCAGATCCTGCGGCCCACGGCGGGTGACAGAGGTTGTCAATCTGTTCAGCTGCCCGATGGTCGAGGACGTCGCCCAAAAGGAAAGAGCGGCAGCAAGGGCAAAGAACCCTACACCCAGAATAGCCGCATTGCGCGAAATCTGGTCCAGAGTTTCGGCCAACGCGTCTTGTGTTTGCCCCAGCGCGACCACGAGCTCGGTTTGTTTATCCAATCCCACCAATGTTCGGCTGGCGCTGACCTGACGTATAGTTTCACCCCGGATCTGACTGAACCTAAAAAGCGACTTGCCGTCACGCTGTCCAACGGTCGGAGGAAAATCCTCGTATCCTGACAGAAAAGACCCGTCCTGAAAGATAGAATAGAAGATCCGGTCATCCGCAGGGGTGCTTAGCATCGCGAAGGCGGCATATGGGATGTCGACCTCCAACACCCCTTCCCGCAAAGCGGCCGCATCGAGGATTGAAGCCACTGATGCGCCAAGTATGTTGTCCTGCCCCTGTTGCGCGACCTGCGCAGCATAGTTTCGCACTGCGACAAACAGCAGGAACGCAAGTATGGCCGCGCCACCGATCAGTGTCAGAACCAGTCTGTTCCGCAGCGATCCTGACACATTGGGATCAGGAGGCATGGTCAAGTCTGTATCCCAGCCCACGCAACGTGGTGATCTTCAGGTCCGAGGGTTCCAGATGCTTGCGCAGGCGGCCCACATAAACTTCGATCGCGTTATCAGAGACATCATCATCATAAGAAAAAAGCCGGTCGGTTAGTTTTTGTTTCGAAAATACCTGACCAGGTGCGCTGATGAACAATTCCAGCAGGCGCAGTTCACGGTTCCGCAGCGACACGGTCTCGTCACCCACGGTAAGATGGCCCGCCAGGGGATCGAATACGATGCCACCGACTTCTATCGTTGTCTTCGTATTCCCGGATTTGCGACGCAGAACTGCGCGGCAGCGCGCTTCAAGCTCGGCATGATCAAACGGCTTGGTGACATAATCGTCAGCACCCAGATCAAGCGAGCCGATTCGATCCGAAACCTGACTGCGGGCCGTCAAAACGATCACCGGCGTGTCCAAATGGCTCGCGCGATGCCGCTTGAGGAAATCGCGACCGTCCCCGTCCGGCAGCATGATATCCAGCAGGATCAGATCGTATTCCTGCGATTCAACAAAGGCTGTCGCATCGTCCAGTTTTGAAGCGTGATCAACCACATGGCCGTCCAACCTCATGCGGGAACCGATCGCGTTTGCGAGGTCAAGATTGTCTTCGACAAGTAGAAATTTCATCGGGTCTTAACACTATTCTCGTGCATGACAGGTTGATGTCAGGTTGGTGTGTTTAAGTTTTTCCCAATCTGAGCCGCCATGCGGCCCGTTGTCAAATGGGAGGACATCATGACAACTTTCGCACTGGGCCGTCGCGCCCTGATCGCAGCTGTTGCTGCAGTCGGTCTTGCAGGACCTGTTCTGGCTGAAGACCAGGTAGTGGACAGCATCCACTTTCTGATCCCCGGCGGTGCCGGTGGTGGTTGGGACGGTACCGCTCGCGGCACCGGCGAAGCGCTGACGAACGCCGGCCTTGTGGGCACCGCATCTTATGAAAACATGTCAGGCGGTGGTGGCGGCAAAGCCATCGGCTATCTGATTGAAAACGCCGACAGCAACCACGGGACACTGATGGTGAACTCCACGCCAATTGTGATCCGTTCGTTGACTGGGGTGTTTCCTCATAACTTCCGCGACCTGACGCTGGTGTCGGGTACGATCGGTGATTACGCAGCCATTGTCGTCGGTAAAGACAGCCCCATCGACTCTATGAGTGATCTGCTGGCTGCCTTCGACGCTGACCCGGGCAACACGGCCATCGGCGGTGGCTCGGTCCCCGGTGGCATGGACCACCTGGTTGCAGCCATGGTGATGGAAGCGGCTGGGAAGGATGCGCTTGGCGTGAAATACATTCCGTATGATGCGGGTGGCAAAGCCATGGCTGCCCTTCTGTCCGGTGAGATTGCAGCGCTGTCCACCGGTTTTTCGGAAGCCGTCGATCTGGCCAACGCAGGTGAAGTCAAGATCATTGGCGTCACATCGGCAGATCGTGTTGACGCCGCTCCAGACGCGATGACCATGAAAGAACAGGGCATCGACACCACCTTTGTGAACTGGCGTGGCTTCTTTGCGGCCCCAGGTCTGCCTGAAGACAAGCTTGCAGCTTACCAAGCCGCGATTGCAAAGATGTACGACACCCCTGAATGGGAAGAGGTTCGTGCACGCAACGGTTGGGTGAACATCCACAACTCGGGCGATGATTTCCGGTCATTTCTTGAGCAGCAAGAACAACAGATTGGTGATCTGATGAAGAAGCTGGGCTTCCTCTGAATCCAACTTGGGCAGAGCGGTAACCCGCTCTGCCAACCCTGACGACGAAAAAAGGAGGGGGTCCCATGGCGCTGGATCGCTGGATCGCGCTCATTCTTCTGGGTGTTTGTTTAACATATGGCTACGCCGCTTGGTTCACGATGGACAGTAGCCTGCCCCCTTTCATGCAAAGAAATCCCATATGGCCAAGCACTTTCCCCAAAGTGCTGTCTATTCTGGGGATAGCCACTACCACGATCATTCTGCTGGGCTTTGAAAAGGCTGAACCCAGCGAACCTGAAATCGACTATCGGCGGTTGGGCGATTACCATCTTGGTCAGGCGATCATGTTACTGGTTCTGATGGTCGTCTACGCGTTGTGCCTGCGCCCCGTAGGGTTCCTGATCTCAACTTCGGCCTTCCTCATCTTTGGGTCTTTTATCTTGGGTGAACGAAAATGGCATATCATGCTGCCCGTAGCCCTGATCGCCACCGGTACGGTCTGGTATCTGGTTCAGGAGGTCCTTGGCATCTACATGCGCCCTTTGCCCGGCATTTTCGGAGGCTGACATGCTTGAAGGACTTCTGATTGGCCTGCAAACGGCATTCTCACTGCAAAATCTGCTGATGGTCGTCGCGGGCTGTCTGATTGGCACATTCATCGGAATGCTTCCGGGTCTGGGCCCGATGTCGATCATCGCCATCATGATCCCGGTGGCAATTTCCATGGGTGACCCGTCCGCTGCGCTAATCCTGCTGGCCGGCGTGTATTATGGCGCAATTTTTGGTGGTTCGACCTCTTCTATTCTGCTGAATGCGCCGGGGGTCGCGGGTACCGTCGCCTCCAGCTTTGACGGCTACCCGATGGCCCGTCAGGGCAAAGCGGGCAAAGCCCTGACCATTGCAGCAATCGCAAGTTTTGCAGGCGGTACGTTAGGCGCATTGCTTTTGATGATCTTCGCCCCTGCCCTGTCCTCTGTTGCGTTGCTTTTCCATTCAGCCGAGTATTTCGCGCTGATGGTTGTCGGCTTGTCGGCCATTGCCGCCTTTGCGGGAACAGGTCAGGTTGCCAAGGCTATCATAATGACAATCCTTGGGTTGATTATGGCCACCGTCGGTGAAGGCGTACTGTTCAATATGCCTCGTTTCACCATGGGCATCATGGATTTGCAGTCGGGCTTTGGCTTTATCACACTTGCAATGGCCATGTTCGCATTACCCGAGGCGCTGTTTCTTGTTCTCAAACCCAAGGACCTTAAGGGCGAAGAAGGCGAAATCAAGGATCTGCGCATAAGCAGGGAAGAAGCCAAAGCCATTGCACCAGTGATTGGCCGCCAGTCTATACAGGGGTTCTTCATCGGCGTTCTGCCGGGTGCGGGCGCAACGATTGCCAGCTTTCTGGGCTACGCGGTCGAGCGTAACATCGCCCCAAAAGCCGAGCAGGACGATTTCGGCAAAGGGTCGATCAAAGGGCTGGCCGCGCCTGAAACGGCGAACAACGCCGCCTGTACAGGCTCGTTCGTGCCGCTGCTGACCCTCGGCATTCCCGGATCGGGAACGACGGCAATTCTGCTTGGGGCATTGATTGCTCTGAATGTGACACCGGGCCCACGCCTTATGCTGGACGACCCGCAGATCTTTTGGGCGGTCATCATGTCCATGTTCATTGGCAACCTGGTGCTTCTGATCCTTAATCTGCCGCTGATTCCCTACATTGCCAAAGTTCTCTCGGTGCCGCGCAACTATCTGATCCCCTTTATTTTGTTCTTTACTCTGATGGGGGCCTATATCGGACAGAACAATGCAACCGAACTGCTGATACTGGTGGGTTTTGGGGTATGCGCAACGGCGTTGAAATTCGCTGATTACCCATTGGCACCACTGCTGATCGGTTTCATCCTCGGCGGCATGATGGAAGATAACTTCTCGCGGTCCATGCAGCTGTATGATGGCATCGCCTTTATATGGGAGCGCCCGATGACGCTGGGTCTGCTGGTTATCGCGGCGCTTCTGGTGCTCCTACCCAGCTACCGCGCGCGCCGTGCACAGGCCAGGTCGGAAGGGGTTGCCGAAGGTGACTAACCCGCTGGCGGGAATACGGGTTCTCGATCTGACCAATGTCCTCGCGGGTCCATATTGCTGTTACCAACTGGCATTGATGGGTGCCGACGTGATCAAGGTCGAGCGCCCCGATGGTGGCGACCTTGCTCGTGTTCTGGGTGCAGATCCCGCCAGAAACAAGGCGGGGATGGGGATCAGTTTTCTGGCGCAGAATGCCGGTAAAAAATCTGTCACGCTGAACATGAAATCTGAAAAGGGCAAGGCGCTTCTGAAACGCCTTGTCCAGTCAGCTGATGTTCTGGTGGAAAACTTCCGACCCGGAGTAATGGATCGTCTTGGTCTTGGTTATGAAGTTCTGCGCAACGTCAATCCCAACCTGATCTATTGCGCCATCAGCGGGTTCGGGCAGGATGGCCCCCGGCGCGATGATCCGGCTTATGACCAGATTGTGCAGGGTATCAGCGGCGTGATGTCAATCACCGGCGCCCCCAACACGGCACCGTATCGTGTCGGTTATCCGTTGGCGGACACGGTCGGGGGGATGACGGCTGCCTTTGCAGTTTCGGCGGCATTGAACGCCAACCCACGCGGCACCTATCTGGATGTTGCGATGTCCGAAGCCGTGATTTCGACGATGGGTTGGGTTGTTTCAAATTATCTGGTGGGTGGCGTAACGCCCGGAGCGCATGGGAATGAGAACACAACCTCGGCCCCCTCAGGTACATTTGCCACGCGGGACAACCCGATCAACATCGCGGCCAATCGGGACGAGCAATGGCAGGCACTTGCCCGCTGTCTCGGGCGGGATGACCTGCTGAACAACCCCGACTACGCAACGCGTGAAGACCGCAAAAGAAACCGCCACGCCTTACGCTCAGAACTGGAACGAACCCTAAGAACGAAGGCTGCGTCCGAATGGGTGAGTACACTAAATGCATTGGGAGTACCAACCGGACAAGTTTTGACCGTGCCCGAAGCCCTTGCAGACCCGCAACTTTCCGATCGCGGTCTGATTGGGTCTTTACAGGTTCACGGCGAACAAATGCAACTTGCAGGCAGTCCCGTCGTAATGGATGGCACCCGGAGAATGCCGCAAATCGCACCACCAAGGCTTGGGGCCGACAACAAGGCAGTGTGGTCCGAAATCGGATTGACCGACGCGGAAGTCGACGCGCTAAGCAGAGAGGGGATCATATGAGCGATGTGTCAGATTGGTGGGCAACATCCATCATCGAAATGGAACCTGGCCGGATAGACCTGCGCGGGGAGCCGATTCAAAACCTGATCGGACGCCTTGGTTTTGCGGAGATGATCTGGTTTATGGTACGCGGCGACCGCCCATCAAAAGCGCAGGCCCAATTGTTCCAAGCCGCGCTGGTCGCGGCAGTCGACCACGGTCCTCAGGCACCGTCGATTGCAACCGCGCGCATGGCGGTTACCTGTGGCCTGCCTCTCAACAACGCGATGGCGAGCGCTGTGAACATGTTGGGCGACATTCATGGAGGGGCTGGCGAGCAGGCCGTGGAACTCTACCATTTTGTGGGCCACTACCCTGGCGCTTTGGAGCAGGCAATCGATGCGTGGATCGAAAGCCACGGAAAGATACTTCCGGGTTTTGGACACAGGTTTCACACGCCCACAGACCCCCGCGCGCCGCGCCTGATGGACTTGGTCGCCGAAGCGGTGAAAACCGGTGCTTGCGATGGGCAATTCATGCGCATTGCGCAGCAGATCGAGGCAGAACTTGCGCGGCATAAGGGCAAACCTGTCCCGATGAACATCGATGGCGCAACCGCAGTTATTTATGCCGAGCTTGGGTTTGCGCCACCATTGGCGCGCGGCCTTTTCTGCCTGTCCCGATCAGTGGGTATTCTGGCACATGCATGGGAGCAGATGCAGCAAGGTGGTCGCAACAAAGGACCGACCCCGCCCTCATATCGCTGGACGTACCAGCCTAGCTAAGCGCTTTTCCGATGGGATCGATTTGCCAACAGATCGGCGGCCGCACGGGCAATAACCAACTCTTCATTTGTCGGAATAACCATGGCGACCACTCGGGACAGGTCTGTCGAGATGATCCGATCATTGTCCGCGTTGGCATCGGGATCCAGTTCAATCCCCAACCACCCCATTCCGGAACATACCCTGTCGCGCACAAGGCGCGAGTTTTCTCCGATACCACCTGTGAAGATCAGTGCGTCAATACCGCCCAGTATTGCTGCCATTGCACCAAGTTCGCGGCGGATGCGGAACGTGAAATAGCTGATGGCCTGTCGACTTTCGCGGGTATCTGCTTTTTCAAGAGTGCGCATGTCGCTTGAAAGTCCGGACAGACCCAGCAAACCTGATTTGCGAAACAGAAGGTCGGAAATCTCAGAGGCGCTCAACCCTTCCTGATCCATTAGATACAACAAGACACCGGGATCAAGCTGACCGCAACGTGATCCCATCGGCAGCCCGTCCAACGACGAAAACCCCATGGTCGAACCGACGGACCGGCCCCCGATCATGGCACACATCGAAGCGCCGTTACCCAAATGCGCAACCACAACCCGCCCCGCGTGCAAAAGCGGTGCGGTTTTGGCCAAATGGTCTGAGATGTACTCATAACTAAGCCCGTGAAAACCATAGCGCCGGACGCCTTTGTCATAATACTCGCGCGGCAGGGCGAATACGTCGTTCTCCCAGGGGTGGTTGCGATGAAAGGCCGTGTCGAAACAGGCAATCTGGGCGGCATTTGGAAAGCGTTCCATAGCTGCCTTGACGCCAGCTAGGTTATGCGGTTGGTGCAGAGGTGCATACGGAGAGAGCTTGTCCAACTCCTCCAAAGCAGCGGCAGTCAACGGCAAAGGCGTATCGATCTCAGGTCCGCCGTGAACAATACGATGCCCAACCGCGGTGACCTCGCAACTGGGGAAGGCCCGTGACAACAGATTCAGTACCCAATCCAGGGCAGCAGCGTGGTCGTGAATATCGCCTGCCGTGCCATTCGCCAGAACTCCACCACCAGATGACCGCGCCTTGACGATTGGCTCAGGCTCACCGATCCGTTCGACCACACCGGTGCACACCACGACTGGATCGTCTTCTGTCAGTTCGAACAGGCCGAACTTCATCGAAGACGATCCGGCATTCAGTGTCACGACATGTGTCATGCATACCCTCTGGTTTGCGAAAAGGTGAAGTTCCTAAGGTCTACTGATCCGCTCTGGTACAAGGTTGAGTTTAAGACATTACCCAAGACTACGTGCCAGCCAACCGCTACAAACCCCGGTCTTTGCAAATCTCCATGGAAGAAAAGATCGTTCAGCCCAAATTTTTCTGGGGCGCCAACATCACCTTCATTCCTGCCAACCTAGTCGTAATCATGGATTGGAGCACGTGCAAGGCACTAAGCTGACGCTGTCAAAACACGGTTTCGAGGGCTCAGTACGCTTCACCCCCCGCGACGGTTTCCTCCACCCCCTTGTTTTCGCATGGTCAACCCAATGCGCTTTCGCGGGACATCAACATCGACGACACGTACTTTAACCACCTGCCCGGTCTTAACCACGTCATGCGGATCTTTGACAAACCGGTCTGCCAGCTGGCTGACATGAACAAGCCCATCCTGATGCACACCGATATCCACAAAAGCGCCGAAGGCGGCGACGTTGGTGACTGTGCCTTCCAAAACCATTCCGGGTTTCAGGTCGGTGATTTCTTCAATGCCATCGGTGAAAGATGCAGTGACGAAACTGGGCCGGGGGTCGCGTCCGGGTTTTTCAAGTTCGGCAAAGATGTCCCGAACGGTCGGCAAGCCGAAATCCTGAGTAACAAATTGTTCCGCTCGCAACCCCTTTAACGCGCCATCATGGCCCATGATGTTTCGGATGTCGCGACCGCAGGCGGCAACGACCCGGCGCGCAATGTCGTAGGCTTCGGGGTGCACTGAAGACGCATCTAAAGGCTCGGAACCTTCCCTGATACGCAGGAAACCGGCGCATTGCTCGAACGCGCGCGGTCCAAGGCGGGCGACGGACAGCAAATCCTTCCGCGATAGGAAGGGCCCGTTCAGGTCACGGTGGGTGACAATCGCTTCGGCCTGCGCCGGACCCAGACCTGACACACGTGACAGCAATGGCGCGGATGCTGTGTTCAGATCTACCCCGACAGCATTCACCACATCCTCGATGGCGGAATCCAGCGATTGTGACAGGCGATGCTGATCCACATCATGCTGATACTGGCCGACACCAATGGATTTTGGTTCGATTTTGACAAGCTCGGCCAAAGGGTCCTGCAATCGCCGCGCAATCGAGACCGCGCCGCGTAGCGAGACATCCAGATCCGGAAACTCGCGCGCAGCCAGTTCAGATGCGGAATATACCGAGGCCCCAGCTTCGGACACCACCACTTTTGTCGGTGCTTTCACCGTCTTGGGTAGTAGCGCAAGAGTGTCTGCAACCAATCTTTCGGTTTCGCGGCTGGCCGTCCCGTTCCCGATTGCGACCAGTTCGATCTGATGAGCAGATATCAGATTGAGGATACTGGCCTGTGCGCCATGCAAATCATTCTTCGGCTGAAACGGATACAAGGTATCAGTGGCTACAACCTTGCCGGTCGCATCAACGACAGCAGCCTTTACGCCCGTACGAATGCCCGGATCCAAACCCAAGGTCGCCTTGGCACCTGCCGGTGCGGCAAAAAGCAGGTCCTTGAGATTTCGCGAGAAGACCTGAATGGCTTCGTCCTGCGCCCGGCTGCGCAGGTCAGCCATCAGTTCGACCATCATGGACAGCGAAAGCTTTACCCGCCATGTCCAGCCCGCGACTTTGCGCAACCACGCGTCTGCCGGCCCAGTGCCGCGTGTCTGTAGATGAGCGGCGACAATCGTCTCGGCCCGCGCGGCACCAAATTCCGGTTCAGGCGCGATATCCAGTGTGACGACACCCTCTTTGGATGCCCGCAGCATTGCCAAAGCCCGATGTGAAGGCACGTCCGCCCACAATTCGGCGTGGTCAAAGTAGTCACTGAACTTGGCGCCGTCCTTTTCCTTGCCTTCGATGACCTTTGCGCTGAGCAAAGCCTCGCGCTGCATGAAGCTGCGCAATTCGCCCAGCAGTGCGGCGTTTTCTGTCAACCGCTCGGTCAAAATGTCCCGCGCGCCGTTCAAAGCATCCCGGGTCGTTGCTACCACCTCGGTGAGGTACGCCGCGGCTAGCGTTTCAGGATCGCAGTTGCGGTCCGTCAGAATAGCATCAACCAAAGGTTCCAGCCCATTTTCGCGCGCAATCATCGCCTTGGTGCGCCGTTTTGGCTTGTAAGGCAGATATATGTCTTCCAACTGCGCTTTGGTTTCCGCACGCGCTATGGATTTGTTCAGATCTTCCGTCAGTTTGCCCTGATCCTTGATCGAGTTCAGGATGGTTTCGCGCCGCGCTTCAAGCTCGCGCAGATAGGTCAGCCGCTCGGACAGCAGGCGCAACTGGGTATCGTCCAATCCTCCGGTTGCTTCTTTCCGATACCGGGCGACAAATGGCACGGTTGCTCCGTCGTTCAGTAGCTTGATCGCGGCACCGACCTGCTCGGGACGTGCATTTATCTCGGTGGCGATGGTGCGGGCGATACGGTCCAATGGGGCCTCCTGAAACGACGGTGGAAGAACTTCTTAGCCAGCTGTTTCGGCAAGGGGAAGACCCTTGGTTCAATCTGAACCGGTCGCGGATTGATGCCGCTCAGTCGCGGCGTGCAATCGACGATTCCAGCGTTGAGCGCAAAAGGAGCGCATCTAGCGGTTTGTAGAGCAAAGGCAGATTGGCGTGCTTGCAACGCTCGGCCAGTTCTGGTGATCGGTTCGCCGAAATAATGCAGCCGGGCAGAGGACCAAACTCGTTCGTCAGGGCATGTATCGCGTCGATACCGGTTCTGTCGTGGTTCAACTGAAAATCGGCAACTATTGCGTCGGGCAGAATGTCAATTTCGCGAAGTAGATTGATTGCTTCGTCTTCGCTTTCGCTCTCCAAAACCTCGCCCCCCCAGGATTCGATGGTCATGGTCAGTGCGCTACGAAGATTTTCATCATTCTCAATCAACAATACGACCGTGTTACCAAGTATGATGTAGCCCGGATCGTGGGCCGCAGGGGCACTGCCGCATGCAGTCTGCTCTTCCTGTGCCAACGGCACTTCGACCGAGAATCCAGTTCCTTTGCCTACTTCGGAATACAGCTGGATTGGATGTTGCAACAGCCCACAGGCGCGCTCTACGATTGCAAGGCCCAATCCCATACCCTCTGCGGCGCTGGCATCAGAATGCAGGCGCTGAAATTCCTGAAAAACGAGGTCTCTTTGGTCTGACGCGATTCCGATGCCTGTATCCCAGACCTGCAAGGCAATTGCGCCTTCACGACGCCGCACACCGACCAGAACTTTTCCGGTCTCGGTATACCTGATCGCGTTCGACAGCAGGTTCTGCAAAATCCGACGCAAATAGCTGGCGTCGCTGGTCACACGCGCGTTTGTGTCAACAAATGACAGTTCAAGCCCTTTTGCCTGCGCAACCGGACGAAATGAGTCTTCCATCTGAGAAAACAGCGCACTCACTGATATTGTGGACAAATGCGCGGTGGCCCGTCCTGAATCCAGCTTCGAGATATCCAGCAGCGCTTCCAGAATGTGTTCAACGCTGTTCAGCGCACTTTCAGCCTTGCCTGCAACAGTCCTTGCGTCGTCTTTGTCCAGGCCGCTGCCCAGCGATGCAACATAAAGCTTTGCCGCGGAAAGAGGTTGCAACAGGTCGTGGCTGGCCGCTGCCACAAATCGCGACTTGGATGCGTTTGCACGCTCGGCCTCGTTCAAAGCGTCAGCCAGTTCCATCGTGCGTGATGTTACGCGTTGTTCCAACAGCTCTTTGGCCTCGTATAAGGCCTGAGCGGACTTTCGTTCTGCGGTTATATCGGTGAAGGATATCACAAAGCCCCGGTCCGGCATTTCCTGTGCAAACACAGAAAGTATTTTCGACCTTCCACGGTGCATCTGAAATTGCAGAGGACGGCGATAGGTTTGCCGCGTCACCCAATCCAGCAGATCGGCTTCCGTTATTCCCTTCTGAAACTTGATGTTCGCGCTGAGGCGGTTGGACAACGATTCAAACCGGGTCCCCATCTGAAACTGCGCGATCGGAATGGCCAGCAACTCGCTGGCGCGGTTGTTCCACCCGATCAGACGGTGTTTGTTGTCAAAAATACAAACGCCCTGTTCAATATGTTCCAGCGTTGCGCGGATCAGCCTGGCCTTGTCATCCAGTATCCGGTCACGCTCCTGCCGTTCGATCCGCATGATATCGGTCACATCGGTTTGCAGAATAACAGTGCCGCCATCCGGCGTGCGGTGTTCGGATACTTGCGACCACCGATTGCCAACAAGCCGGACGTTGAACACCACATGATCGTCCGTGTGCCGATCCAGACGGCTTTTGGCCCAGTCTGTCGGGGTCATTGTTTCAGGCAGGGACAGAAACCCTGATCGGCTGACCAGTTCGACATATTCGGAAAAGCTCAATCCCGGGCTCAGCCGCTCCTGAATGTCGGGCATATGCAGACCAAAACGGCTGTTACACAGCACCAGTTTTTCGTCGCGATTGAAAAGGGCAAACCCCTCTTGCACCGTTTCGATTGCATTGGCCAGGTCCGCGCGTGCGGCTTCGGTGTCCTTGTTCGCCTGTGCCAATCTGGCATTGGAATCGTTCAGCAATTCAAGGGCGCGTTCCAGATCATTCGTCCGGGCGCGGACCTCTTGTTCAAGCACGGCCGCGCGCTGAAACTGCGCATAAGCTGCGCCTGACGCATCGGTGGATTCTTCTACCCGGCGCATCAGCGCTTCGGCGATTTTGCGAAGTTTCTCGTTCTGGCGGTCAACCGAGTCCGAGGGGTCTGTAAGATGCTCGATCATGCGTTACTCTTTCTCGGGTGGATATATAGCAACACCCGTCAGAGTTTGGTTCACGTGGATGGAATTGTACTGCTCTCCGTAGGTTGAAAATCCGACAACGTGATTACGGGCCAGAATGCCCGAGATGTCGCGGGTCTTTTGCTTTTCCTGCGCTTCCAGTCGGCGGAGAATGCAGTCGCAACCCAGAATGGTGTCGGGTTGCCGTTTCTCGGTCAGAAGGCCGATTTCTTCCTCAAGGTGCTCGACCATATCCCTTGGTTCGGCCAGCGTCAGCACAAGCCCTTCATCAATGGCCGAGAAAAAGACGAGGTCCCCGTTGCCCGCCACCTGCTGAATGGCGCGGACGTGATGCTGCCCGCCAATCTGCACAACAACGGGGTGCGCCGCAAATGTGAATGTCGTCAGTTGTTCCGGATCCTTGCCAAGGATACGGGCGTATTCACGAGCGGCGGGCTCGGCGTTGATTTCCTGAACGATGCGTTTTGCCGGGTCCGCCTTGGTCACCACCATGCGCCGGTTCGTTGGTACCAGATGATCGGTTTTGAACACCTTGATCGGGCACCGCGTACGAACCTGAGTCAGTATGGCAGCATTGCTCAGCGCCTTGCCCTGATGCAGCACATAGGTACGCCCGAACCGGGTTCCATCACCGGCCGATCCGCCAAACAATGGCACCGGCCCCAAACCGACGGCCAACTCGGAGGTCAACGCATCCTCTTTGGTCGACAATCCGTCGATCATCAGGAAAGTAAACTCATGGTTCCAGTCGGGTGCCGTGACCATCATGTCGTTTCGGTAGTGGATCATCTCATTGATGATGCTTTCCGCCTCAAAATCGTTCAGATCGGCAACCAGGACCGTACGCGTGTCGAAATGGGACTGTGGCAGGCCAATCGCGACGATCTGATCCTCGCAATAACCGCTATCCGCAAGTTCTCCGGCGGTGGTACAGCCAACCACCGGAGTAGGCGCAAACACCTGCTCGGCTTTGGTAATGACCGCAGCCGCGTCCGCGTTTGGACTGACAAAAAGTATCACCAGCGCAAGCGGTTCAGCCCCGAGTTGACGTACGAGCACCCCAAGCGCCTGCCCGGTGTCGTAACGCGCGAAAGCCGTTTTGACGATGCCTGTCGCACCGGTCCGGGCTGTCGCCCACCCGACTGCTTGGTCCATCGAGCCTCCTCCCTAAAGCGCGACGATGTAGTGAGAGTATGACGCTTAGCCGTGGTCTTGCAAGACGCTGGCAAACGAAGCTTTCTTTGCAATCAGAACGGCTTGCGTCCGGCTTTGCACACCCAGTTTCCGCATGATTGCCGTGACATGGGCCTTGACCGTGGGTTCCGCAATGGACAGGTCATAGGCAATCTGTTTGTTCAGCTTGCCCTCACAGATCAGTTGCAGAATGCGGGCCTGCTGATTTGTCAGCGTCGCAAGCCGATTGACCGCCTCGGCGTGTTCATCCTCTTCAACATTGATCAGAACGCACCCTTCGGGCACGAAAACTTTGCCGGAATGCACTGTCTCGAATGCCAGGCGAAACACATCGCGTTGGCTATGCTTGGGTACATAACCCGATGCGCCCGCCTGAATCACCTGACTGACAACGCGATTATCCGTCATCGAGGACACCACAATAACCGGGGCATTCGCAGCAGCCTTCAGACGGACAAGACCGTCCAGCCCCTCCACATCCGGCAGGTTGAGGTCCAGCATGACCGCGTCCGGTTTCAGCCCCCCTGACAGAAGTTCCATCGCGCCTTCCAATCGGTCCGCGGTATGGATTTCGCCGATCTGCGCCACGCTTTGCAAGGTCATCGACAGCGCGTCGCAAAACAGGGGGTGGTCATCGACGATCAGCACTTTATCGAAGCCAGACCTTACAATGGAGTCAGCAAGCATTTGGTATTGCCTTTTTCAATCAGGTTGTCCCCAGCTTACCCAATCCTAACAACGAAAGTAATCTGCGCCTACTGGCCCAAAGTCGTACATAAGACCGGCTCGGCGTCACCTACACCCAAGGTCTAATAGGCAGGGTGAAAAACACCACGTAGCGTAAGAAAAAACACTTGGAGAAGAGAAATGGAGCTTAGTGACAGCCGCGTCATTGCCGCGCCGCGATCCAAGGTCTGGGACGCGCTTTTGTCGGCTGAGGTTCTGAAAGAATGCGTTCCGGGATGTCAGGAAATGACCGGCTCGGTCGATGACGGATTCGAAGCGACGGTGGTGCAGAAAGTCGGCCCTGTCAAAGCGACCTTCAAAGGGGCCGTTACCCTTTCTGATATCGTAACGCTTGAAAGCGTGAAGCTCTCGGGTGAAGGTAAGGGTGGGGCTGCGGGTTTTGCCAAGGGTGTGGCCGATGTCAGTTTGTCTGATGTGCCCGAAGGTACTC
>NZ_JBXWSG010000072.1:0-20754 GCF_059613305.1 Ruegeria sp. BHSB056
TTCTGACCCTTCTTGCCCGCCATAGAGCGCCCCATGATGTCCACTATCGATAGTGGACATCTTTAACACTCTCTCCCGAACGCCGTCAGAGCGGGGAAGCCGGACGGATACGAACCGCCTCAGGGCGGTGTTTCTATTTGCGCCAATACCGCCGGAAATACTCTGGAAGCAGATGTGGCGAAGTCGATGTGTAGCAATCCAGCACAAACTATTTACACAAGTCCACGCAAGAAGTCCCGATGGGCCCAAAAGCTGCCGATGATCACACTTCAGTCTTTCGGTTGTAGCCCTTGGGCGGCGAGTTTACTGCCGAAAGCTGAACGCGGCTTCAACTATGTCATTGAGGCACTGATTGTTTTGGTAGCTGGGTTGGCGCTTCTTTGGCAGTTCGCAGCAAATAATGTAGAGCGAAATGCGCATCATCTGCCGGGGAATGTAACAACAGGAAACGAGGGTGACTTGCTCAGCGCGGGTTAGGACCAAACATTGGGGGCAGCTCAAACAAGAAAATCACTCAGCACCTTGTTGAATAGCTCGGCTTTTTCCAGATGCGTCGCATGTGCAGATTCTGGAATCACCGCAAGATTTGCGTTTGGAATAGACTGCCACAACTTTTCTGTTTGGCTCCAGGGGTAGGTACGATCACGATCCCCCCAGATAACCAGCGTTTTGGTTGTGATATCGGGCAGGAGTTCGGTGCCGCTCCAGCAATGCATGGCATCCAAACCTGTAAGTATGGCTTGCAAGCTGCTCAACTCGGCGATTGAAGCACATTCTTCGTAAGCTTCGGCTTTTTCCCGCTCAAGGAACCAGGTTGCTGCAATTCGCCGACCGGTCGCTTGCGGGCCGTCAATGCAAGCCCGTCGCTTTGTGGTGTCAATCGTTTCGAACCGCCCTGGCAAAACACCTACGGACCCTGTGCCATAAAGCACCAAGTGGTCAATCCGCTCGGGTGCGCGAGCAATCATTTCCTGTACGACCATCCCGCCCATCGAGTGGCCAACCAGGTGAAATTTCTCAATGCTACGCGTCTTCAGCTCATTCAGGGCCCATTCAGCAAAATCTGAAATGCTGCCGAGAGCTTCGAGCTGTGCATTTTCGCCAAAACCCGGCAAGTCAAGCGTGATGATCTTGTGGCCTGCCATTGCCTCAACCTGCCCCTGCCACTGCCGACTGCCGCCCAAAAATCCATGGACAAATACAATGGGTGTCATTTCCGACCGCCCTGCACAATCCGATCCAGGATCATGGCGCAGAACAGGATTGAGAACCCGGCAAGGATACCCTGGCCGACGTTTGCGTATTGCAACGCTTCCAGAACGTCCTCACCCAGCCCTTTGGCTCCGATCAGCGAGGCGACGACAACCATCGCCAGCGACAGCATGATGGTCTGGTTGATCCCGGCCCGGATCGATGGGCTTGCCAGTGGCAGGTCTACCTTGGTCAGCAAATACCACTTATTGGCGCCGAAACTGATCGCTGCTTCTCGAACGCTTTCGGGTACGCCACGCAAGCCCAGCACAGTCAGGCGCACCACGGGTGTGCCACCAAAGATCATGGTGACCACGACGGCTGCGGGTTTGCCGACACCGAAGAACGCGATTACCGGCACCATGAAAACAAAGGCTGGCATGGTTTGCATGAAATCCATGATAGGCTGGATAAAAGCATAGAACCTTGGGCGACGCGCAGCGAACATGCCCAGTGGAATCCCGATGACGATCGACAAACAGGCCGCCGTCCCCAATAATGCCAGTGTGGTCATGGCGCCTTCCCAAAACCCCAATAGGCCCATATAGGCCAGAAACGCCCCGGAATAGATCGCCGTGCTGATTCCCGCAGTCAGCCAGGTCAGCAGAATGATCAGGCTTGCGATCACGATCCATGGTGTTTGCACCAAAATAACTTCAAGCGCGTCCAGCAGCGTTCGTATGCCGAAGGTCAGCCCGTCAAAGAAGGCCACACTGTTGCGCACGCACCAGGCGATAAAGTTTTCGACCCATGTGATACTGGTCAGCCGGATGTTCGGATCTGTCGGAAATTGGCTGAGGATCGAAAATCGGCCCGGGAAACTGTAGTGCATCATCGCCGCCGCGACGATCAAAACCATGAAGATCGCACTGAATACGATCTGAGACACTGGCATGGCGGACCGAATGGAACGGTCTGACAACCATTCCGAGAAGCGAGCCTCAAGCGCCCAATTCGCCACCTGCGACTGAATAAGCTTGACGATAATCAGAATGGTCAGACCGGTCAGAACGATGTAAGGCCCTTCGGCGGCCATTGCTTCGGCTTCGGCCCGGATGCCGCCGATGTTTTCCTCAAGCGAGTCTACAGTACGTTGATAGACATCAATCTTGTCCGAGTTGTTTTCGATGGCTGCGGCCAGCTGTTGACGCCGCAGTTCAAGCGTTCCTTCAATCGAAGCGATACGTTCCATTGCGTCGGCGGCCAGGTCACCGAACAACCCTCGGGCAATCTGCACATAGGCTATCGTTTCAAGGATCAGAAATGGCAACGCCCATGCCCACAGGCCCCGCGCACCGAACCAGACCGGGCCAAATAATCCGGCCATGAAGTTGAAGGTTGGCGTAAAACGGGATGACGCCCCGATCTTGTCGAAGTTTTGTATGTAGTAGTCCGGGCTGGTGCGAACGAATGTCCGAATGTTTTCTCGCCGCTCTTCGGCATAGGCCAGGGCCGCTTCGCTTTCGGTGTCTTCCAGCGGATTCACATCTGAGGTGCTCATGACACTTCGGTCCCTTCGATCACGGTGCGCAGCAGGTCGGCACGGGTTATGACGCCAACATCCACGCCGCCGTCCTCGACCAGGATTGCACTGCTGTTGTCGATTGCCAGATTTATCAGGGTGCTGAGATTTTCGCTCTCATTCACCCGTGGGGCGTCAGCCGACAGAGGCCCGTCAGCCGCGACGTGTTCAGGTATCGGTCGCATAACCGCATGGGCACGCACCACTTTAAGCCGTGAAATACCGGCGACAAAATCGGCCACATAGTCATCTGCAGGGTTCATGACGATGTCTTCGGCCGTTCCGATTTGTACCACCTTGCCGTCGCGCATGATCGCGATCCGATTGCCAATGCGAACAGCTTCATCCAGATCGTGGGTGATGAAAATGGTGGTCTTTTTAAGGATCTTGCTGAGCCGGATGAATTCATCCTGCAATTGTCGCCGGATCAAAGGATCGAGTGCCGAAAATGGTTCATCCATCAAAAGCACATCCGGGTTGGCTGCCAGTGCCCGAGCCAAGCCTACACGTTGCTGCATACCACCTGACAGCTCGTGCGCGAATTTCGATCCCCAAGCGCCAAGCTCTACGATGTCGAGAATGGCCGCGGCCTGGCGCATGCGTTCATTCTTGCTGACTTGGCGAATTTCCAACGGCATTGCCACGTTATCCAGTACCGACCTGTGCGGCATTAGCGCAAAGTTCTGAAATACCATACCTATCTTGCTGTTTCGAAACTGCTGAAGCTCCTTTGGCCCTAAAGCCATGACATCGGTACCTTCGATTTCGATCTTGCCAGCGGTCGGTTCCAGCAGCCGGTTGAAGTGGCGAACCAATGTGGATTTCCCACTGCCGGACAGGCCCATGATGCAGAAAATCTCGCCCCGATTGACCGACAGGCTGACATCAGCGACGCCGACGACGCAATTGTATTCTGCCAGCACTTGCGCCTTGTTCAGCCCGCGGTCGCGGATCGCTTGCAGCGCCACTTCCGGCCTGCTCCCGAATATCTTCCAGACATTCGAGATTTCAATAACGGTATTGTCACTCATGGGTCCCCCAGAGGTCTGCACTTGGGTGGCGCCACCACCTGCCGCCACCCTGTTTCCTGCGTGAGATCAGAGGCCCAGCCACGCGTCGACGCGATCCGGGTTTGCTTCGACCCATTCGCGGGCAACTTCTGCCGGATCACGGCCCTTGCCGCTGATTTCATAGGCAAACCCGCTGACATCATCCGCTGTCAACGCGAAATTAGCAAAGAAGTCGGCAATAGCTGGCGAACGTTCTGGCAGGGAATTGGACCATGCGATTTGCACGTTCTTGAGAGCGTCCTTTGTCGCGACCGTGGATTTGTTGTACCAATCCGGATCGTCGGAAGGCTGGATCATCACGTATTTTGCAGGATCGAATGTCGGCTCGGTCAACATCTGCACGTCGAACATGTACCAAACCGCGTGCGGCTTGTAGCAGTAAAAGGCGTACCCTTCACCCTTGGCGATGCTGTCCTTGATCCGCGCGGTTTTCACGCTTTCCTCGGCACGGATCGGTTCGATGAAATCAAGCAGGCCATAATCTCTTGTCTTGACCTCGTTTACATTGGCCGAGGCCCAACCCGGTGCGCCAATCCACATCTCACCTTTGCCATTGCCGTCACTGTCCATCAGGGCGGCCACATCCGGGCGACCCAGGTCGGCGATGTCGGTGATGTTGTTGGCTTCACCAAAATCCTTGCTGACGCAGAACCCCTGATTGCCCTCATAGGGATTTGAAGACAGGGTTACAGTGCCCGCCTCGTCAACGTATTTTTTGGTAAAGCTTTCCTGATTGGGCAGCCATACGTCGGGATGTACGTCGATATCGCCCTTGCCCTGATCCATCGCCTGAAAGATCGTGGCGTTGTTGCCAGGCACATATTCCACTTTGCCACCGATGCGCATTTCCACGACCGCGCCCAGCAGATGAGCAATGGCTTGGGCGCCGGTCCATGACGGCACACCGATTTTTACCTCTTCAGCCGCGAAAGCGGGCATCGCGAAGATGCCGACCGCAGCCGCCAGGCTTATTGTGTTCAACTTGGTTCTCATCGTCTTCTCCTCTGTTGATATGCGCCGTGTTTTTGGCGTCGTATTTTCTGTCGTTCCACTTTCCCATCGCGCAATAGGGTCGTGCCAACTTGTCTTTGGCCGCAACTTCGGGCGGAAGGCTTACAATAAGTCCTGCCGCCGGACCCTGTTCAGAAGTCTAGATCAAGAGCTTTTCTCAGAGCCAATTCGAACATTTCATCAAACTATTCGTATTCTGCATAATTTGAATTATGCTTGGAGAATACGTTCATTAACACGCAGGAACACCCGTTGGATCTGAATTGGTTACGTGACTTTGAATGCCTTGCCCGGACCCTGAACTTCACGCGCGCTTCTGATGAGCGAAACATTACGCAATCCGCATTTAGCCGCAGAATCAAAGCGTTGGAGAGCTGGGTCGGGTTGCCTCTGGTCAATCGGGCCACGTATCCTGTACAGCTGACGGAAGCGGGTAAGCAGTTTTTACCCGTTGCCCTGACAGCGATCTCACAACTGTCAGAAACACGCCAGTCCTTGCGGGATGCGGACCGGGGCGATAGCCGGTTCATCCGATTTTCGGTGCTTCACACCATTGCGGTTAATTTTTTGGCAACCCGAATAGAAGAGTTGCAGAAGCAGATCCCAGATTTGCGCACTCGCGTCCTGTCTGATTCCTTAAGCACCTGTTGTGACCTTTTGGTCGAAGGCGTGGTGGATATCCTGCTGTGCTACAATCACCACTCAGTGTCACCCATGATCAATGAAGCTGCATTCGAGCGTAAGGACCTGTTGAAGGACCGGCTGGTACCAGTGGCGGCCGTTGAACCGGTGCGCGCCTTGGGATGGGATCTCGGCAGACAGGATGGCCCGCCTATCCCTTACCTGTCCTATGACCGATCATCGTTTTTGGGCATGGTCGTCGAAAATACTGTTGATCGGAAACCCCAGAATACCGAGACCATCTATGTCGATAGTCTGGTGGAAACGATCAAACGGCGACTGATGACGGGCAGCGGTTTTGCCTGGATGCCCGAGACAGCTATTTCTTCGGAACTGGATCAGGGGTTGCTGGTCCCAATTGGTGATGAGGCATGGTGCGCCACATTGACGATTTCAGCCTTTTCCAATCCCGCGGCCTTTGACCAGACCGCACGACAGCTATGGGAACTGTTGTGACGGTGTTGGTCGTCACCTTCGAGGCGATTTGAAGTATTTCGCGCGCCTGCAACGCTATTCGCAAGGATGCGCGCGCCGCGTCACGGGCCAGACAAACTTGCCCACACTGCGACGAAGGGCGCATCGCAGGGCAAGCCAGGTTCAGGATTATTTGTCCCGTTTGCCTGAAAGAATTTCAGAGTTCTTCTTCGACCCGGACATTCGGCCGGAAAATCATCAGACCTAAGCCCGATGTAGCGCAGCAAGGCCCGGGATATTCTGACCCCAATACAGGAAAACGCCTCGAACAGGATTGGAGACGAAAATGAAGATCCAGAAAAGAACCGGTCAGCTTCTAAGCACTGCAGCGCTTGCCTCGCTGATTGTGATGACACCTTATGTGCCGACCTTCGACGCAGAGGGCCATCTGCGCTTGGAACCCGCTTACGCGTTTGCAAAAAGTGGGAAGGGGAGTGATGGTGACGGCGGGGATGATGATCGTGACGGCAACTCCGGGTCAGGCAGTGGCGGTGATCGTGATGATGACCGGGATGACAGTTCGGGATCGGGCAAAGGTGGTCGCGACAGCGATGATGACGACGATGATGACGATGATGATGACGGCTCGTCACGCTCAGGCCGAGGCAGCGGCAGCGGTAAGACGGACCGCTCTCAGTCTGGAGGGCGACCATCTGGTTCAGCCGGAATAACAAAGGTCGAAACAAGCGCGAGCGGCATTGAAGTACGCTATGCCGACGGTACCAAGGAAGAGATCGAAAACGGTCGATACGAAAGAAAGAATGCGCAGAACCGAACCGTCGAGGAACGACCTGCAACCGGTGCCGACGTTTCGCGCCTTCGGTCGATGGCAAACGGCATCTCAATCGATAGCGTGCGTTCGCAAGGGCAGAGCGGTGGCGCCGGCAGTCGTCCTGCAAAAATCGAGATTCAGGGTAACAATATCGAAGTCAGCTACACGAACGGCTGGAAAGAAGAGATTGAGGGCGGGCGTTACGAGTTGAAAGACCCGTTCAACCGGACCGTTGTTGAAAGAAACGCAACTGCAGCGGACCGCCAAAGGCTTCAGTCGGTCGCCAACTGAGCAACGAACTTTGACGAATGTGCGGGGCGGTTTCTTTTCTTGAGAGACCGCCCCGGTCATTGAGCGCCTGACCCTTAGTCGTTCTTGTTCCAGGCCTCATGCGCGATAAGAGCGGCCTCTACCCGGTTTCGCGCATGAAGCTTGGACAGGATCGCCGTCATGTAATGCTTAACGGTTTTCTCTTGTATTCCCAACTCATCGGCTATTTCCCGATTGCTTAGCCCTTTGGCGACGCGCCGAAGAATCTCCTCTTCGCGATGGGTAAGATCATCTGTGGCGTCAGCTTCTTGCTGCGACCCGTTTCTGCGATTGATCTGAAGCAGCATACGCGAAGCAAGACCCGGCGAGACGAACCCTTCGCCCGAGGCGATACTGCGCAGCGAAGCTGTCAATTCGCGTGCTGTCACGCCCTTGACGATATAGCCAATGGCACCCGCCTCCAAAGCGTCTGCGACGTCACTGCTGTTTTCAGAGACCGTCAATATCGCGATGAAAGGCGGGTTCGCCATTTCAGCAATTCTGCGGGTCGCGCTTATGCCGCCACCGGGCATCGACAGATCGAGGATGACGATGTCAGGTTGATGGGTTCGGACAAGGGAAACGGCCTCATCCGCGTTTGATCCGGCGGCAAGAACCTTGAAGCCGTCGGCCTCCTCCAAAGTGCGGTGCAAACCGTCCCTGAAAATCGGGTGATCATCTGCGATAACGACTGAAGTTGTCATGATGCACTCATCTTTCTGGGAAGCAACGTCATAGCAACAGTGGTGCCCTTGCCTGGGGTTGACGTCACCTCGAACCGACCGCCAATGCTTTCGACCCGGTCACGCAAGCCGACAAGGCCCTGGCCCCCGTCCTCACGCAGAACCGTCTCGCCGGAGGGGGCGAACCCGGGGCCGTCGTCGCTGACCTGAACGGTAATGCGATCATCTTGTACGTCGCAGGTGGCAGTGCACTGGGACGCGGGCGCATATCTTGCGGCATTGGAAAGCGTTTCTTGCAGGAACCGGAAAACGCACAACTTGCCCGAGATTGACAAATTTGGCGACGGATTGCCCTGAAAGGAAATACCGGGGCGAAAAGGGCTGTGTTCGGAATGGTCCTCGACAGCTCTTTTCACGACATCAACGAGCGCCAGGTTTTCGATGTCCGGCGCGAACAATCCCCGAGAAAGAGCGCGAATTTCTGCCAAAGACTTCTGCAACGACTGTTGAATTTCTTCGGCCTCGGTGGGCATCTCCGGCCTGTCGCCGAATGCGGCCTCCAGTCGAAGGGCGGCAAGTGACAGGTATTGGGCGGGGCCGTCGTGCAGTTCCGCGCCGAGTTTCCTGAGGAACCTGTCTGTTTGCGCGGCATATCTTTCCGATGCATCAATGACGCGCGACCGCAGCATGGCATTCTGCGCGGCCATCTTTTCACTTTCGGCAAGACGGTCGTTCAGAAGGCGTCCTTGCCTTCGAATAGTGTTGTCGCCGATTGCGACAATGGAAAACAGAACAACCGTGCTTGCTGCAAAGGCCGAGCCAACGATCAACCAGCTTGTTCTTCGGGCTCTGGCCATGTCCAGTTCCAGCTGATCGGCCTTTTCATAAAACTCGGCGACAGCGATGATTTTCCCCGACCAGATTTCGCGAATGGGGCTGTAGACTTCCAGCAATGGAATGCCAAGCGCAGCCTCTGCCGCGCTTTCTTCGTCGTCCAGCTCTTCAAATGAGCCCGAGATTTCTCCGTTCCACGCACGTTTCAGGTCATCTGTCGGCTCGAACCGGCGACCGATGATGGCGGGATCCGATGCGTAGGCAATCTCGCCCTCCTGTTTCCAGAACTTGTACGAGGCAATGCGTTCGCGCATCGGCTGGGTCATGAAGATCTCGTCCAGCGCCCGGCTGGCCTGTTCGGACAGTCGATCTCCATGCGCCAGCTCCTGGCTGAGTGGGGACAAAATGCTTTCCATGTACAATGCCGCAGAGTTGGCGGAATTTTGTACAACCGCGTTTTCGATCCGGTTCGATACCCAGTGACCAACAAACACCGTTGCAGTCCCCATGACCGCAACGCTCGCCGCGAGAAAAACGCGCGACAAAGACCAGTTGCCAATTGTCAGGTCAGTAATTTTGGGTCTCATTTCGCAATCGACTATGAACGACAATTGCTTGACGCGCTACAGACCATGGTCTGATGCACTTCTCAAGTGTACCAAACCTGATGCGCAGATCGGGACTTGGCCCTTTTGGGTGCACCCCGGCAGGTTCCCGCGTCCCGATCCCAATCCCGGCTCAACGGGTTTTCAAACACTCCGCCAGGGTTTGCGCCATGTTGCGAATGACTTGCGGGTACAAAGACGGCCCGGGTTCCAGAGCCGAGCCCAGCGGATCGATCACACCGGATTGCGCCGATGTTCCATCCAGCACGGTTTCGACGATGCCCGGATTGAACTGTGGTTCGGACAATACGCAATTGATGCCTTCTGCGTGAATGCGACCTTGAATGGCGGCAATTCGCGCGGGGCTTGGGTCGGACGCGTCGCTCAGGGAAATCGCGCCGGATGCAGGGAAACCGAACGCGACCTCAAAATACTGGTATGCATCATGAAACACGATGAAGCTGCCGCCGCGAACCGGTTCAAGCAACTCTTCCACTTCTGCGGAAAGCACGGTCATTTCTTCGCGCGCCGCTTCGGCATTTGCCACATACGCAGCGGCGTTGTTGGGATCCGCTGACGACAGTTGATCCGCGATCAGGGTCAGCCAGGCTTTGGCATTCGTTGGCGACAGCCAGGCATGTGGGTCATGAGAGTCATGATCATCATGGCCTTCGTGATCGCCATGGTCGTCATGGTCTTCGTGACCCGCATCGTCCGCGTGATCATGCGCCTCAAACAATGCGTCTTCCCGGAACTCAAGAAGCCCCGTACCCTTTGCGTCCAGTAGGGCTGTGGCGGTTGCACCTTGGGCAAGAGTTTCTATCGCACTTTCCAGCCAGGGTGTCAGGTCTTCTCCTACCCAGAACACCAGATCGGCGTTTTGCAACGCGGCTGCCTCGGACGGGCGCAGATTGTATTCATGCGGCGAGGCACCCGGTGCGACGATCAGGGCAGGTGTTCCCACACCCTCCATGACACGGGCCACCAGCGAATGAACCGGGGCAATGTCCGCGGCAACGTTTGGCGCATCTGCGCGGGCCGGTCCACCCAGCAGTGCAACTGTGATAGATAATGGAAGAAGAAGCGTTCTGGACATCGGGCCCTCTGTGTGATTTTATAACATTTCAAGCGGCAATACATGATATGTAATAACATGACAAGTGATGTGCACCCAGTTAATGGCAAAGACGCGGCCCCGGTCGGGTTTCAGGAACATGACCACCAAAGCTGTGTCGCAACGGCTCTGACATCCGCCGAAGTCCGGTGCAAAGCGGAAGGGCTGCGGCTGACACCGGTTCGGCGCAAGGTTCTTGAGATGTTATTGCAGGAACATCGCGCCCTTGGAGCCTATGCAATCCTTGACCGGTTGCGCGACGAAGGGTTCGGGTCCCAGCCTCCGGTCGCTTATCGGGCGCTGGAGTTTCTTGTACAAAACGGATTTGTCCACAAGATCGAGCGGCTGAACGCGTTTGTCGCCTGCTCTCATCCCGGCGCTGCACATTCACCTGCTTTCATGATCTGCCGAAAATGCGACGCCGTAGCCGAGGCGCAATCTGCCCCGTCCAAAGGTGTTCTTGGTGCTGCCGCGCGCGCGGCGGGTTTCGAGATCGAGCGAACGGTTGTAGAGGCTGAAGGTCTCTGCCCCGACTGCACCGAAAAGGCATAAAGATGGCGCTGATCACTGTCGAGAAACTCAGCGTCCGCTATGGCGCGCATACCGTACTGCATCATGTGGACATGGTCATTGAGCCGGGTGAAATCGTAACCATCGTTGGCCCGAACGGATCAGGAAAGACCAGCCTGCTGCGCGCCATTATCGGTGCGACACGGCCTTGTGCCGGTCGAGTGTCACTGAAGCCCGGATTGAAAATCGGCTATGTGCCGCAGAAGTTGCATGTCGATCCGACATTGCCGATTTCTGTCGAACGGTTCATGCGTCTGACCGATCCTGTGTCGCGCAGGCAATGTGTCGAGGCGCTTGAATCGGCGGGTGTGCCGGATTTGTTGAAACGCCAGATGTCGCAACTGTCCGGTGGACAGTTCCAGCGGGTGCTGCTGGCTCGGGCTTTGATCAACCGCCCGGATATCTTATTGCTGGACGAGGCGACTCAGGGGTTGGACCAACGGGGGTCGGCCAGCTTTTACCAGCAGATCGAGGCTGTCCGGCGCGAGACCGGATGCGCCATTCTGATGATCAGCCACGAACTGCACGTGGTCATGAGCGCGTCGGACCGGGTGATATGCCTCAATGGGCATGTCTGTTGCGAAGGATCGCCGGCTGTGGTCGCCTCGGCGCCCGAATATCGGGCCTTGTTCGGAACCGGAACTGGCGGTGCGCTTGCCCTTTATCGTCATGAACATGATCACAATCATGATCATGACCATGATGCGAGTACACAGGAAGCGGCGGAATAATGCTGGATGATTTCATGATGCGGGCAACGCTCGCCGGTATTGGCGTGGCGTTTGCCGCGGCCCCCCTTGGGTGTTTTGTCGTATGGCGTCGCATGGCGTATTTCGGCGACGCAACCGCACATGCCGCGATTTTGGGCGTGGCCCTGTCCCTGACGTTTCAGATGTCGATCTTCACGGGCGCCCTGGCTGTCGCTTTGGTCATGGCGCTGACCGTTTCGCTTTTGGCCGGTCGCGGCTATGCGATGGACACGCTGCTGGGGGTCCTGGCGCATTCTGCGTTGGCCTTCGGGCTGGTTGCAGTTTCATTCCTGTCCGGTGTCCGGATTGACCTTATGGCGTATCTGTTTGGGGATATTCTGGCGGTCTCCCGTTCTGATCTGGTCGTGATCTGGGGCGGTGCGGCGCTTGTCGTGGCGCTGATTGTCTGGCGCTGGTCGCAACTTCTGACCGCGACATTGAACGAAGAACTGGCTTACGCCAGCGGATTCGATCCAAGACGAGAGCAACTGATCCTGACCCTGTCTCTTGCCGTGACCGTGGCGGTGGCGATCAAGGTTGTGGGTGTTTTGCTGATCGCCGCAATGCTGATCATTCCGGCGGCAGCGGCGCGTAACCTTGCGCGGTCACCAGAAACGATGGCCTTGATCGCGGCGGGAATAGGCGCGCTTTCAGCCATCACGGGGTTAAAGGCTGCGTATGTTTTCGACACTCCGGCAGGGCCTTCGATCGTCTGCGTTGCCGCGATCGTGTTTGCGTGCCTTAGCCTGATTGGATGGCGAACACAGGACAGGGCTTAAAGGTTCCGTAGGTCTTCGCGGCCGTAGCATCCCGGTCATCCGGTAATGTGACCAAAGCGAAAACGCCACGAAAAAGGCCCGCAAACCTGCGGGCCTTGATGCATTTCTACCCGCGTCGTTTACTGCGGGATATCGCCTTCCAGCCCTTCGACGTAGAAGTTCATGCCGGCCAGCGTACCGTCGTCGGCCACTTCGCCCTCGGCCAGCCAGTCGCTGCCGTCCTGCTTCTTCAGCGGTCCGGTAAAGGCATGATAGCTGCCATCGGCCAGCGCGGCCTTCAGCGCCAGTGCCTCTTCCTTGATGTCCGCCGGAACTGCATCCGAAATCTCACCGATTTCTACCATGCCTGGCCCGATACCGTCCCAGGTGTTGGATGAAGTCCAGGTGCCGTCCATCACAGCTCGCGTGCGCGCAATGTAATAGGGTCCCCAGTTGTCGATGATCGAGGAAACACGCGGTTTGGGGGCGTATTCGCTCATATCCGAAGCCTGACCGAAGGTGATCACATTGCCCGCCTCTTGTGCAGCGGCCTGCGGCGCGGTCGAGTCAGTGTGCTGCAGGATCACGTCGGCGCCCTGTTCGATCAGAACCGAGGCGGCGTCAGCCTCTTTTGCCGGGTCGAACCAGGTATAGGCCCAGACGATCTTGAACTGGACATCCGGGTTTGCCTTCTTGGCGTGGATATAGGCCGAGTTGATACCGCGGATCACCTCGGGGATCGGATAAGACCCGATATAGCCGATGATGTTCGATTCGGTCATTCTACCCGCGATATGCCCCTGAACCGCACGACCTTCGTAGAAACGCGCCGAATAGACCGAGACGTTGTCGGCCATCTTGTAGCCGGTCGCGTGCTCGAACTTCACGTTCGGGAATTTCTTGGCCACATTGATGGTTGGATCCATATAGCCAAATGAGGTGGTAAAGATCAGATCCGCGCCTTCCAGCGCCATCTGGGTCATCACGCGTTCGGCGTCCGGGCCTTCTGGCACCGATTCAACGAATACAGTCTCGACCTTGTCGCCGAACTCTTCTTCGATCGCCAAACGGCCTTTGTTGTGTTCATAGGTCCAGCCACCGTCGCCGACAGGGCCGACATAAACAAAACCGACCTTGGTTTTATCTTGCGCCACTGCACCGGTCGCAAGACCAAGCGCTATTGCGGCAGTTGTCAGAAGTGATTTTAATTTCATGTAGTTACTCCCCAAGTTGGTTCAGTTGGCCCCTAGTGTGAGGCGTGGAAGGTCCGGCCCAGTGAGGCAGGTGCGCTGCTCTTGTCGGCCGAAAGGATCACAAGCACAAGGATCGTGATGAGATAGGGTGACATTGCCAGATACTCGACGGGAATGGCAACGCCCGCTGCCTGCAAATTAAGCTGCAAGACGGTAATGCCGCCGAACAAATATGCACCCAGCAGGACCCGCCATGGTTTCCAGCTGGCAAACACCACCAGTGCCAGCGCGATCCAGCCCACACCCGCGGTCATGCCCTCGGTCCACTGCGGCACACGGATCAGGCTGATGTAAGCCCCACCCAGGCCGGCGCAGGCCCCGCCGAACAGGATCGCCATGATGCGGATCTTGATGACCTTGTAGCCAAGCGCATGGGCGGCATCATGGTTTTCACCAACCGCCCGCAGGATCAACCCGACGCGGGTGTACTTCAGGACGGCCCAGACCACAGCGGTCAGCGCAATGCCCAGATAAAGGATGGGGTCGTGCCGAAACAGGATAGGGCCGATGACCGGAATATCGCTGATCAAAGGGATGTGGATATCGCCCATGCTGGGGGGTTTCACGCCCACATAGCTTTGCCCCATCAAGGCGCTGAACCCCAGTCCAAACAGGGTCAGCGCAAGGCCGCTGGCAACCTGGTTGGCCAACGCAAACTGTGTCAGCAGGACGAACAGCAGCGACAGCACGGCCCCGCCAATGGCGGCAGCAACAAAGCCCAGCCAGGGCGAGCCGGTTTCGACCGAGATCGCAAAACCGCTGATCGCGCCAACGATCATCATGCCCTCGACACCAAGGTTCAGAACGCCTGCCTTTTCCACGACAAGCTCTCCGATCGCGGCCAGCAGAAGGGGGGTTGCCGCCACCATAAGCGAGGCAACCAGAAGAACGGGATTGATTTGACCAAGGTCCATGATCACGCCACCTCGCTACGCGCCGCACGGATGCGGAAGTTTGTCAGAAGATCGAAGGCCAGCAGGAAAAACAGCAGCATTCCCTGAAACACCTGAATGGCTGCGGCAGGCAGCCCCAGCTGCGATTGTGCGATTTCGCCGCCAATATAGGTCAGCGCCATCAGGCCCCCGGCCAACAGGATACCCACCGGATGCAGGCGGCCCAGAAAGGCGACGATGATCGCGGTAAAGCCATAGCCCACATTGAAATCGATGCTGATCTGACCGGACGGGCCGGACACCTCGAACATCCCGGCCAGCCCGGCCAAGGCGCCCGATATCCCAAGGCAGAACAGGATCAGGCGCGCCGGGTTCACACCTGCAAACTTTGCGGCGCGGGGGGCCTCACCCGTCAGACGGATATGGAAGCCCAGCATGTGACGGTTCAGCAATACATAGGCAAAGATCACCGCGATGAAGGCCGCGACAACACCCCAATGCATCCCGGAACCGGCAATCAGCTCGGCATTATGCGCGCTTTCATAGGATTGCAGGTTGCGCGATCCGGGAAAGCCGAACCCTTCGGGGTTCTTTAGAAGACCCAGCGAGACCGAGGCCAGCATCTGCTCGGCCACGTAGACCAGCATTAGCGACACAAGGATTTCGTTGGTGCCGAAACGCACCTTCAGCAAGGCCGGGATCGTTGCCCACAGCCACCCGCCAAATGCGCCTGCGATCACCATGATCGGGAAGATGTACCACGCGTCAAGCGGATAGAAGGCCAGACCTGCGCCCGCGCCAAAAATAGCGCCCATGATGTATTGCCCTTCGGCCCCGATATTCCAGATGCCGGCCCGAAAACCCAGCGACAATCCGATTGCGATCAACACAAGGGGCGCGCCTTTGACCAGCAATTGAGGGCGGTAATAAAACGCGAACTCGCCAAACAACGGCTCCCAGAAGATGGTGCCGATGGCTTGGACCGGGTTTTTCCCCAAGATGGCAAACAGCAACCCGCCAAACACCATTGTCGCCAGCACCGCCACAAGGGGGGTCGCGTAAGACCAGGCCCTGGACGGCTGTGGCCGTTTCTCCAACACTATCATCTGCTCATCCCCCCAGATGTTTCATCTTTTCGCAAATACTCTCGCCGAAGGCGGCCTAGCAGATCACACATGTGCCACCTCCATGCCATGGGCGCCGCCCATCATCAGGCCAATCTCATCCACAGTCAGGCCGGTGGTTGGGCGCGGCGCGCTCAGTCGACCTTCGTTCAAGGCCGCAAAACTGTCCGAGATTTCCATCAGCTCATCCAGATCCTGCGAGATGCAGACCACCGCCGTGCCTTTCGCCGCAAGATCAAGTATGGCTTGCCGGATCGACGCGGCTGCCGCGGCATCCACCCCCCAGGTTGGCTGGTTTACCACCAACACATCAGGGTTTTGCAGCACTTCGCGTCCAATCACGAATTTCTGCAGATTGCCGCCGGACAAGGACCGCGCTGCGTTTTCGGGTCCGGGCGTACGAACGTCGAAGGCTTCGATGATCTTTTCGGCAAAACTCCGGGTTTCGGTCCATTTCAAGAAGCCGTTTTTCTCAAGCCCTTCCCGCACCGATCCGGTCAGCAAAGCGTTTTCGGTCAGGCTCATGTCGGGTGCCGCCGCGTGGCCGAGCCGTTCCTCGGGCGCGGTCAGAACGCCCAGCTTACGGCGCGCCGTCGGGCCGAGCTTGCCGATTGCCTGACCCTTGAACTTGATTGCATCCGCCGATGTCGGGATTTCCCCGGACAACACGCCCAGCAACTCATCCTGCCCGTTTCCGGCAACACCGCCGATGCCCAGAACCTCGCCCTTGCGGACCGTCATGTGCACATTGCGCAATGCGGTGCCGAATTCCGACGGCGAGGGGACTGACAGCCCGCTGACATCCAGCGCGACCTCGCCCAGTTCCCGGCCCGAGCGTTCGGGGGTCTGCAAGGTTGACCCGACCATCATCTCGGCCATGTCACGCGCCGAGGTTTCGGCGGGGACACATTCGCCCACGTTCTTGCCCAGCCGCAGGATCGTGGCATGGTCGCACAGCGTTCGGATCTCCTCCAGTTTATGCGAGATATACAGGATCGAGGTTCCCTCGGAGCGCAGCTTGTTCAGCGTTTCAAACAGGATATCGACCTCTTGCGGGGTCAGAACCGAGGTCGGTTCGTCCATGATCAGCAGCTTGGGGTCTTGCAACAGGCAACGGATGATTTCGACCCGCTGGCGTTCGCCTGCGGACAGGTCGCCAACCGTGCGGAACGGGTCCAGCGGCAGGCCATAGGTTTCCGACACTTCGCGAATGCGCGATGCCAGATCCCCCATCGGGGGCGGATTCTCCATCCCCAGGGCGATATTCTCGGCCACGTTCAGCGCGTCAAACAGCGAAAAATGCTGGAACACCATCGCGATCCCATCTGCACGGGCCACGCGCGGTTCGGGCGGCGCAAACGGATTGCCTCGCAGCATCATGGTGCCGCTGTCCGGCTTCACAAGCCCATAGATCATTTTTACCAGCGTGGATTTCCCCGCGCCGTTTTCACCCAGCAACGCGTGCACTTCGCCTTCACCGATGTCAAAAGACACCTGATCATTGGCCACAACACCGGGGTAGGCTTTGGTCAGCCCTTGCAAGCTCAAAAGTGGAATGGTCACGCGCTCAGGTCCTTCTTCAATTCGTTTTGCAGGGCCGGGCGCAGCAATTGTGCAGCGACGCCCACGGCGATCATATGTGGATGCTTCCCCATCGACGGGTCACCGATCGGGCAGGTGATCCGGCTTATCCGTTCAGGCGGATGTCCAAGGGCGGCCAGCCGCGACCGGAATCGCGCCCATTTCGTAGCCGAGCCAATCAGCCCCGCAAAGCCAAAATCGTGCAAAAGCAGTCTGTTGCACAGTTCAAAGTCAAGGCTATGCGAGTATGTAAGCACAAGATGTTCAGCGTCACATGGGGCATGGCGGACCAGCTCGGCCGGTTTTGCCGTCGGAACAATTGTCACGCCCGCTGGCACAGCGGCCGGAAAGCGCTGACGGCTGGTATCCACCCAGGTGATCGCAAGATCGGGAAGCGGGGACAGCACATCCACCAGCGCCCGGCCGACATGGCCCGCGCCCCAGATCCACAGATTGCGTGTCGGCTTGTGAATGGGTTCAACCATCCAGCCGTCGTTCAGCTGCGGTTCAGGCGCAATCCCCTGTCCGCGCGCCGTCGCCAGCATTCGCTTGACCGACAGGGGCATCGCGCCATCCTTGGTCGGGCGCGCGATGACCGCATCGTCCAGATCATTGACGGTCTTTGCGTCGTAGACCTCGCTCAGCAACGACACGGCACCGCCGCAGCATTGCCCCAACTCGGGTCCAAGCGCATGATGCGTCAGGCGGGTTGGCGTGGTTTGCAACCGTGCGGCATGTGCCGCCTGGTATTCCAGTGTTCCGCCGCCGATTGTGCCGCTTTGCCCGCCGTCCCAGACCAGCATGGCGGCACCAACTTCACGTGGAGACGACCCTTTGATCCCGGCGATGACCACCCGGACCACTTTGCCGTGGGTTTTGACCGCCTCCCTCAAAGCCTCAAGGTCAAATCCCATCAGATGCCTCCCTTCATCCTCTGGACGCCGCGCCAGACTTCTTCGGCGGTGGCGGGCGCATTGAGTGCCGGATAAGTATCCCCGCAGGCCGCCACCGCATTCGAAAGCGCCAGCCAGGCTGATATTCCCAGCATGAACGGGGGTTCCCCCACGGCTTTCGAGCGATAGATGGTGTCCTCTCGGTTCTCGCCATCCCAAAGTGCGACGTTGAATATGTCGGGCCGGTCGGAACAGGCCGGGATCTTGTAGGTTGAGGGCGCATGCGTGCGCAGGTTGCCGTTTCCGTCCCAGACCAGTTCCTCGGTCGTCAGCCAGCCCGCACCTTGCACGTAACCGCCTTCGACCTGTCCGACATCCAGCGCCGGGTTCAGCGAAGCGCCCGCGTCATGCAGGATATCTGTGCGCAGAATGCGGTTCTCGCCCGTCAATGTGTCCACAGCCACCTCGGTGACTGAAGCACCATAGGCGAAGTAATAAAACGGGCGACCGCGCCCTGCGATCCGGTCCCATTCGATCTTGGGCGTTTTATAAAAGCCGGTGGCCGACAGGCTTATGCGACCCTGGTAGGCCAGTGCGGCAGCTTCGGCGAACGTGTACCGTTCTTCACCAACCGAAACGTGGCCATCCGTGAAAGTGACCGCAGAGGGGTCGGCCTGATGCCGTTCAGCCAGATAATCGGCCATCCGGTCGCGGATCGTATCGCAGGCCGCTTTCACCGCCATACCGTTCAGATCGCTGCCTGAAGACGCCGCCGTGGCCGAGGTATTGGGCACTTTGGCCGTATCCGTGGCGGTGATCTTGACCATCTCAAGCGGGATGCCGAAACGCGACGCGGCCACTTGCGCGACCTTCTGGAACAGACCCTGACCCATCTCGGTGCCACCATGATTCAGGTGGACCGAACCATCCTGATACACATGCACCAGCGCACCGGCCTGGTTCAGATGGGTCAGCGTAAAGGAAATTCCGAACTTGACCGGAGAAAAGGCGATGCCCTTCTTGATCACGCTGTTTTCGGCATTCCATTTCTCGATGGCCGCTTTGCGCGCGGCATAGTCGCTGGACTTCATCAGCGCTTCGGTCATGCCATGCAGTTCGAAATCGCTGACCTCCATGCCGTAGGGCGTCGTGTTGCCACCAGCGGGCAGGGGGCGGACCGGGGCGGTCCCTGTTTCCACTGCGCCACGGCTGGTCAGGTCTTCGTGCGGGTCGGGATGACCCAGCGGTTTCTCGTGGGGTTGGACTTCGGCAACCTTATGCGCGGGCTCGTAATAGTTGCGGCGGCGCAATTCCACCGGGTCCAGCCCAAGTTCATGCGCGGCGTGGTCCATCACCCGTTCGATGGCAACCATCCCCTGCGGGCCACCAAAACCGCGATAGGCGGTGGCTGACTGCGTGTTGGTCTTCAGCCGGTGGCTTTCAATCCGGGCATTGGGCAGCAGGTAGGCATTGTCAGAATGCAGCATCGCACGGTCGGCGACGGGCAGGGACAGGTCCTGTGCCCAGCCGCAAATCGCGTATTGCAGAAAGGACACGCCCTGAATGTGACCCTGTTCGTCAAATCCCGCGCGATAGGAAATCCGGAAGGCGTGGCGTTTGCCGGTGATGATCATGTCATCATCGCGGTCATAGCGCATCTTGCAGGCTTTGCCGGTCGCCCGCGCCGCCACTGCGCAGGCAACGGCCAGCGCGTTCCCCTGGCTTTCCTTGCCGCCGAACCCGCCACCCATGCGCCGGGTTTCGACGCGGATCGCATGCATGGGCAGGCCCAGAGCGTCCGCCACCTTGTGCTGTATCTCGGTCGGGTGCTGGGTCGAGCTGTGGACAAGCATGTCGCCGCCTTCATTCGGCACGGCAAGCGCAGCCTGACCTTCCAGATAGAAATGCTCCTGACCGCCGATCTCGAACGTTCCGTCGATGACGTGGGCGGCGCTTTCAATCGCGGCGTCCGCATCGCCCTTGGCATAGATGCGGGGCCCGTCTTCAAATCGGCTGTCTGCGGCCAAAGCCTCTTCCACCGTCAGGATCGGTGTTTCCTCGGCATAGTCGATCTTGCCCAGCCGAACCGCCTTGCGGGCGGCCAGATGGCTGGTGGCAACCACAAGGAAAACAGGCTGGCCGATATAGTGAACCGTCCCGTCGGACAGCAAAGGCTCGTCATGGATCGAGGGCGAAACATCGTTGGCAAAGGGCAGGTCCTGTGCCGTCATGACCCTGACGACCCCGGCTGCTGCTTTCACGGCAGACAGGTCCATCGCGGTAATCGTGCCCTTGGCGATCGGGCTCAGGCCAAAGGCCAGATGCAATGTGCCCTTTGGCGTCGGGATGTCGTCCACATATCGGGCGGAACCGGATACGTGCAGCGGTGCCGCGTCGTGGGGAAGGGGTTTGGTTACGCTCATGCCGATACCTCCAGCACGTTGGTCACTTGGCCCTGATCCTCAAGGAAGTACCGTTCCAGCATCGCTTTGGCGGTCTCAAGCCTGTACGTGGCCGAGGCGCGCATATCCGTAAGCGGTGAATAATCGTCGGCAAAAGCGGGCAGAGCGGCGTCAATCGCCTCGCGCGCCCACGGCTTGCCGATCA
>NZ_JBXWSG010000073.1:0-20630 GCF_059613305.1 Ruegeria sp. BHSB056
GAAACCGGCGCTCAGGTGGTTCTGACCGTCGAGGCGACGATGGAGTCCGATCAGCTCAAGCTGCTGGGTCGTTCGGTTGGACCAGCGGATTCTGTGGTGGCCGAAGCCGGGGCGACGGGCCTGCGCATCTTTGTCGACGAAGCGCGGGCAGTGCCAACGATTGCAACGGTTCTTGAAGAAGCCGCAACCGCCGCCAAGGGTGCGGCCCGCGGCCCGATCCAGCTGCTGTTGCTGGACCCAGGCCTGCCCGGCGACGTCGAAATTGACCTTGGGCGTGTGTTCCCGATCAATCCCCAGATCAAGGGCGCGATCAAATCGCTGGAAGGTGTGATGACCGTCGAAGAGATCTGACATCGCTTTGTTGCCAGACAATTAGCGCATCGCTAGGCTGACCTTGCAAATATGTCTTCTGATCATGCCACGGGAGGGCGTTGATATGACGATTGCAGGTCTCAATTTCAGAACAATTGCATTGGGGGCGGCGGCATCGCTGGCTTTGGTTTCGGCGACAGCCACGCTTGCGGACGACAAGAAGAAAGAGAACACGATCAAAGGTGCTGTGATCGGGGCCGGGGTTGGGGCCTTGGTCGGCGACGGCAAAGGCGCCGCCGCAGGGGCAATTGTTGGTGCGCTGATCGGCGCGAACTCGAAATAAGCGGGGGCGGAATGATGCGTTTGAACGCAATGAAAGTGATCACAACCGCCGCGTTGCTAACAGGGCCCGGTTTTGTCCTTGCGGACGAGGAAGCCGAACAGATGGTGCAAGCGGCGCTGCCGCTTATGTACCACACCTGCGCGTCGATCATCGAAGAGGCTGACGGGAATGAAGAATACATTGTGGACGTGGTCGGCAAGATGACGGCGTTGTCACTTTATAACCGTCAGGTTGACCTCGAAGCTCATGCCAGTTCGGACGAGGAAAAGGCCGCGCTGCGCGCAACATTTGTGGCGGCTCTGAAAGACGGCTGCGCCGGGGATGAAAACGCCCTGCTGGGTGGCGTCGTCGACGACGCGGTGAAATCAACGCTGGGGCTGTAAGCTTTCAGTAATGTGGCGGACGTTCGTCACCAAGGACAACGCCGCCTGACCCTTCCTGCGCGCGCTCGGCCTCGCGGTGCAGCAGCATCTCGACACGGCGGGTCAGCCGGTCAATCTCGGCCTGTTGCCGGGTGACAACCGCGTTCAGATCGTCAACCGTGCGGGTCAGATGGGCAATCTGTTCTTCCAGATGCTGCATGGGATGCTCCTGTCTTTCAGGCTGCACATAGCGACCCTGTGACGCCTTGGCCAGAGAAAGCGCGCCTTGCCCAGATGCGGGCCATGGGATAGACCGCGCGCGGAACAGGTACACTCCCAAGGACGCCCCACATGGCCAAGCCCAAGAAACAGCCCCGCCCCAAGGCCGAAACGCCGAAAGGGTTCCGTGACTATTTCGGCGAGGAAGTCACGCAGCGCACCGAGATGCTGCGGACGATTGCGGGTGTCTATCATCGGTACGGGTTTGACGCGCTGGAAAGCAGCGCGGTGGAAACCGTCGAGGCGCTGGGCAAGTTCCTGCCCGACGTGGACCGCCCGAACGAAGGCGTCTTTGCATGGCAGGAGTTTGACGAGGGCGGAAATGGCGACTGGATGGCCCTGCGCTATGATCTGACCGCGCCACTGGCCCGTGTCTATGCCCAGCACCGCAACGATCTGCCCACGCCCTATCGCCGTTATGCAATGGGTCCGGTCTGGCGCAACGAAAAGCCGGGGCCGGGGCGCTTTCGGCAGTTCTATCAGTGCGATGCGGATACGGTCGGAACCGGCTCGATGGCTGCTGACGCCGAGATCTGTGCAATGCTGGCCGACACACTGGAAGAGGTTGGCATCCCGCGCGGTGACTACCTGATCCGGGTGAATAACCGGAAGGTTCTGAACGGTGTGCTTACAAGCGTCACTCGAGGTTCGGAAAGTTACGATGTTGTCTCTATGTCAGTTGAAGAGCGAAAAAGATATCGTGACCAAGAACTTCAAGGTTTAGAAAATGACGAGCTGGGCATTGATGCTATCCTCCGGCAGTTAGACAAGTTTGACAAAGTTGGGGCGGAGGGAGTCCGCCATTTATTGACGGGTGGACGGCACGATGCCTCCGGCGCATTTATTGATGGCGTCAACTTGTCGGATTTTATGGCAAGCGGTTTCATCGACTTTCTACAGGCTCGGGGCGAAACAAATGAGAAAACAATTTTCAGACTGAGGGAAATACTAAAAACCTCGGCAGTTGGATTGGAAGGTGTCGACGAGTTGGAACAGATTGCCTCCTTGTTAAACGCCCAAGGCTACGGCCCCGACCGCATTGTCATTGATCCCTCCGTCGTCCGCGGCCTCGGCTACTACACCGGTCCGGTCTATGAGGCCGAGCTGACGTTTGAAATCTTCGACGAAAAGGGTCGCAAGCGGCAGTTCGGCTCGGTCGCGGGCGGCGGGCGCTATGACGATCTGGTCAAGCGGTTCACCGGGCAGGAAGTGCCCGCGACCGGGGTGTCCATCGGCGTCGATCGGTTGCTGGCCGCGCTGCGCGAAAAGGGCCGGATCAGCGCCCAGGCCAAAGGCCCCGTGGTCGTCACCGTCATGGATCGCGACCGGATGGCCGATTATCAGGCGATGGTGGCCGAGCTGCGCAACGCGGGCATCCGGGCCGAGGTTTATCTGGGCAATCCCAAGAACTTTGGCAACCAGTTGAAATACGCGGACAAGCGCAACTCTCCGGTTGCGGTGATCGAAGGCGGAGACGAGAAGGCAAAAGGCATCGTGCAGATCAAGGACCTGATCCTTGGGGCCAAGATCGCCGAAAGCGCCACGCTGGAGGAATGGAAAGAACGCCCCAGCCAGTTCGAAGTATCGCGCTCTGATCTGGTCGCGAAAGTGCGTGAAATTCTGGACAGTCAGGACTGACCCATGCCCAACCGTTCCCAGATACAGGCCCGTGCCGCGATGATGCGTGTCCGGTTCGAGGCTGCGGGCGCGCAGGTTGTGGATACGCCCCTGTTGCAACCTGCTGAGATGTTGCTGGACCTCTATGGCGAGGATATCCGCGCCCGTGCCTACGTCACCTCGGACGCGCTGCGGGGCGAGCAGATGCTGCGCCCGGACTTCACCCTGCCTGTTGTTCAGATGCACATGCGGGACGGGGCCGAGCCTGCGCGCTATACCTATTCCGGTGAGGTGTTTCGCCGTCAGGAACACGACCCGGACCGCTCGAACGAGTATATTCAGGTGGGGTACGAGGTGTTTGACCGCGATGATCCCGCTGGTGCCGATGCCGAAGTGTTTTCGCTGATGGCGCTGCAACTGCGCGGGCTGCCCCTGCGCGCAGCCACCGGGGATATCGGTATCCTGACGGCGGCTGTCGAAGGGCTTCGGACCACAGACCGCCGCAAGGCCGCGCTGATGCGGCACCTGTGGCGGCCGCGCCGGTTCCGTGCGCTGCTGGACCGGTTTGCAGGGCGTAAACCGGGGCCCGAAGGCCGTGACGCGCTTTTGGACGCGGACGACCCGATGGCGGTTGATGTTCCGATGATCGGCAAGCGTCGCGCGCCCGAGATTGCCGACAGGATCAAAGCCCTGCGCGAAGATCGCGCTGCGCCGCCGATCTCTGACAATGAGCTGGCCGGGTTGGAAACGCTGCTGAATGTGCGTGAAACCATGCCCTTCGCGCTGGAACAGCTGCGGGATGTGGCAGTGGATCTGCCGCAGATCACCCCGGCGCTGGACCGGTTAGAGGCGCGGATCGCCGCCCTGCAGGCGCGTGGTGTCGATGTCGCCCGACTGGATTTCGAAGCGTCTTATGGCCGGACATCGATGGAATATTATGACGGGTTTGTCTTTGGGTTCTACGCCGAAGGCCGTCCCGACCTGCCGCCCGTCGCCACCGGTGGGCGCTATGATGCGCTGACGCGCCGTTTGGGGGATGGGGCCGAAATCCCCGCGATCGGCGGCGTGATCCGCCCGGACCTGATGCTTGAAATCGAGGAGGCCGCGCAATGAGTGTGAAACTGGGCGTGCCCTCGAAGGGCCGGTTGATGGAAAAGACCGTCTCATGGTTCGAAAAACATGGCATCATGCTGTCCCGCAACGGTTCGGACAGGGAATATGCGGGTCGGGTTGACGGGATTGACGGCGTCTCGCTGGTTCTGTTGTCGGCGGGTGAGATTCCGCGCGAACTTGCGTCGGGCCGTATTCATCTGGGCGTCACCGGCATCGATCTGGTGCAAGAAAAACTTCCGCGCTGGGAACAGCAGGTCGAAGAGATTGCGCAGCTGGGCTTTGGCAAAGCCGATCTGATCATTGCCACACCCGCCTGCTGGGTCGATGTGGACACGCTGGACGATCTCGACGCGGCGGCAGCAGCATTTCGCAACACCCACGGCCACCGGCTGCGGATCGCCACCAAATATCACCGACTGGTGCGTGAGTTCCTGACCGACGCAGGCGTGGCCGACTACACTCTGGTCGACAGCCAGGGGGCGACCGAAGGTACGGTCATGAACGAAACAGCCGAGGCAATTGCCGATATCACTTCGTCCGGTGAAACCCTGCGGGCGAACCACCTCAAAGTCCTGTCGGATGGCCTGATCCTGCAATCGCAAGCCACATTGTGGCGCAGCCGGGTTGCAGAGGTCGACGCGGCGGACAAGGCGGTTCTGACAGAATTGCTGGATCGGTTGCAGTAATTACAACACACCGATATCCGCAAGGGCACGGTTCAGATCATCGGGCAGGGCGTCGTCCTGCGCGCGCCCTTTCGGCAGGTCGGCTGGTGTATCTTCGGGTTTCAGATACCGCCAGCCCTGAAACGGGCGTTTCAAGGCGTTCTGGGTCCGATGTACCTTTGGGTCGAGCACGATGGCGCATCGGCGGATACCGTCTTCGCCGATCACCTCATCCAGGCGCAGAATGCGCTGACGGCATTGTACGACACCCTTGATGACCCAATAGATTGATCCGCCATTCAGGATCTCGGCATCACGTTTGGGCCACATGCGGGTTACGTGGCGCGGATATCCGTCCTCATAAAGCGGCATTCGGCTGTCCTGCCAAGCGATCAGAGAGTCCACGCTTTCCGAACCAACCGAAAGTTTGATGAGGTTCACGTACTTATCCACAGCTTTCCCACAGAGTCGTCCCTTGGCTATCTATCCATTGTAGCTCAGGATTGGCTTTCATCAAGGTGTAGTGGGTGTTAGTCTGGATACCTCTTTCAGCACAGGGAATCACCAATGAGCCGCTTTGCCGCCCCCATCGCCGAGCAGATCTGGGACATGAAATACCGCTTTAAACAGGCGGATGGCACGCCCATCGATCAGACGGTTGAAGACAGCTGGCGACGCATCGCCCGTGACCTCGCGCGGGTCGAGGACAACCCGGATCATTGGGAAGAAAGGTTCTACGAGGCACTGGAAGATTTCAAATATCTGCCCGCCGGGCGCATCACAGCTGGCGCAGGTACCGCGCGGCAGGTGACGCTGTTCAACTGCTTCGTCATGGGCACCATCCCCGACAGCATGGGCGGTATCTTTGACATGCTGAAAGAGGCCGCGCTGACCATGCAGCAGGGGGGCGGGATCGGCTATGATTTTTCGACCATCCGGCCGCGCGGCGCGGATGTAAAAGGCGTGGCGGCGGATGCCTCGGGCCCGCTCAGCTTTATGGATGTGTGGGACGCAATGTGCCGCACGATCATGTCCGCGGGTTCGCGCCGGGGGGCGATGATGGCCACCATGCGCTGCGATCACCCCGATATCGAACAGTTCATCACCGCCAAGTCCGACCCGGCCCGCCTGCGCATGTTCAACATGTCGGTGCTGGTGACCGATCCCTTCATGGAGGCGGTCAAGGCCGACGGCCCGTGGGAGTTGCAATTCGACGGCAAGATCTATCACACCGTGCAGGCGCGTGATCTGTGGAACAAGATTATGCAGGCCACTTATGATTATGCCGAACCGGGCGTGATCTTCATCGACCGCATCAATCAGGCCAACAACCTGAGCTATGTTGAAACCATCGCCGCGACGAACCCTTGTGGCGAGCAACCTCTGCCACCTTACGGGGCGTGCCTGCTGGGCTCGATCAATCTGGCGCGGCTGGTGGCCGAACCGTTTGGGGATGCCGCGCACCTGGATGAACCGGCGTTGCAGGAACTGGTCGCGACAGCCGTGCGCATGATGGATAACGTCGTGGACGCCTCGAAATTCCCGTTGGCCGAGCAAGAGGCGGAAGCGCAGGACAAGCGCCGCATCGGGCTGGGCGTGACGGGTCTTGCGGATGCGCTGCTGATGCTGGGCCTGCGCTATGGGTCCGACGAGGCGGCGCGTCAGACGGAACGCTGGTTGCACGCAATCGCCCGCGCCGCATATCTGGCCTCGGTCGATCTGGCTAAGGAGAAAGGCGCGTTCCCCCTGTTCGACGCCGAGAAATACCTGGCCAGCGGCACGATGCAGCAAATGGATGACGACGTCCGCGATGCGATCCGCGAACATGGTATCCGCAACGCTCTGCTGACCTCGATCGCACCCACGGGCACGATTTCGCTTTATGCCGGGAACGTGTCGTCGGGGATTGAACCGGTCTTTGCCTATGCCTACACCCGCAAGGTTCTGCAAAAAGACGGCTCGCGCACCGAAGAAGAGGTCGTGGATTACGCCGTTCAGATGTGGCGCGACAAGTTCGGTGACGCAGCGCTGCCGGACTACTTCGTCAATGCCCAGACTCTGACACCGTCGGATCACGTCAAGATGCAGGCGGCAGCGCAGAAATGGATCGACAGCTCGATCTCCAAGACCATCAACTGCCCCGAGGATATCAGCTTTGACGCCTTCAAGGACGTCTACATGCAGGCCTGGGATCAGGGCTGCAAAGGGTGCACGACCTATCGCCCCAACGATGTGACCGGCTCGGTTCTGACCGTTTCGGAAAGCGACGATAAGGCGCCGGGGGAAAGCGCGAATGCGCCTCATGAAATTGAAGGCGGCGACGTCATTTACATGTCCGAACCGCTGGATCGCCCGCAATCGCTGGAGGGGTCGACTTACAAGTTGAAATGGCCCGATAGCGAGCACGCGATTTATCTGACCATCAACGACATCATCATCTCGGGCCGCCGCCGCCCGTTCGAAGTGTTCATCAACTCCAAGAACATGGAGCATTACGCCTGGACACTGGCGCTGACGCGGATGATCTCGGCCGTGTTCCGCCGGGGTGGAGACGTGTCCTTTGTGGTCGAAGAGCTGAAAGCCGTTTTCGACCCGCGCGGCGGGGCGTGGGTTAAAGGCAAGTATATCCCGTCGATCCTGGCCGCGATCGGGGGCGTGATCGAACAGCACATGGTCGCCATCGGCTTTCTGGAAGGCGAGGGGATGGGGCTGAAATCCGACCCCCAGGCGCAGGTGGTGAACCTGGACGCGCCACGCGGCAAAGCCTGCCCGTCCTGCGGTCAGTATGACATGGTCATGATCGAAGGCTGCATGACCTGCCGCAGCTGCGGTCATTCCAAATGCGGGTAGATATGAGGCGCTGCACGAAAGTCAGCACTCGTCAATTTGACCCGACAGATTGAGAGCCTGGCCACGCAAGTGTGGCTATCGCCCTTCTGGGTGGTGGTTTCAAATTCGAATCATGATCAATCGCAGCCGGTTGTTGTTCGGACAACCAACAACGAACACGGCACCGGGATTGCTCGTAGGCGGGTATTGATTTCAGGTCGAACACGTATTTTTGATTCACTTCTGCAACATTCTTGTGAATGCTGCATTCCCGTCTCTTTTCCGCCGGATTTTGTGTTGATAAGCAATGATTGAATATCGGGATGTTAAATAGTGCGAGTGGGCAGATGAGAGCCGGAGTTAACGGTCAGGTAGCCATTTCATGGGATCAAACTGAAATTGACGGACTCGAGGACGCGCCTCTGGCGTGTCTGGCCGTCGGCGCGGCTTGGTCATGGCGCGGACAGGCAATAGTGCTGAGCGCAGAAGCCGAGAGCAGCGTCGAACAGATTGGATATGCGCGGGGAGCTGCAACCCGTTTGCAGAACCGCTTTCCGATTGTCCGGGAAATCTCCGGCTACGTGACCGGAGCTTTGACACTTACCAATGGGTCGCAGCGGTTTTCAGCCAACCTTGTTGCCGACACCAATGATGCAGCGCCGACCATTGTTTTCGATGGCGCTTGCCCGCCACGGGATGAAGAATTCTGGATCGTCGACGTGACCGAGGTTGTGATGGTGCACAAGGCGGGTGTTGAAGGCGGCGGGAACGTCGTTGCATTTCCAGCCTGAACGCGACCTGCATTTTTCTTGATGAAAGCGGTGTGACGGCAACCGTCGCTATGCGCGCAGGGGCCTGCGCTGCCTGCGGCGAACATATCTTTGCAGATATTCGAAACTGCGTTGAATGCCGTGTTGACTCTGCCGGCTTTGCGGATATAAGCGCGGCTTCATTGGTGTTGGTGGCCCCCGCAAGGGGAAGCCTGTCATGAGGGAAACCTCAAGAGGACAACGCCCTTCATAGTTGCCCGTTTGGGCATCGACCTAAAGAAGGAGATCAGCCGTGACCAAACGCACGTCTGCCAAGTACAAAATCGACCGCCGGATGGGCGAAAACATCTGGGGTCGTCCGAAATCCCCGGTTAACCGTCGTGAATATGGCCCCGGCCAGCACGGCCAGCGCCGCAAAGGCAAACTATCGGACTTCGGTCTGCAGCTGCGTGCCAAGCAGAAGCTGAAAGGCTACTACGGCGACCTGACCGAAAAGCAGTTCCGCCGCATCTATGCCGAAGCCGAGCGTGTCAAAGGCGACACCGGTGAAAACCTGATCGGCCTGCTGGAGCGCCGTCTGGACGCCGTCGTCTATCGTGCCAAGTTTGTACCGACCGTCTTCGCTGCGCGTCAGTTCGTGAACCACGGCCACGTCAAAGTGAACGGCAAGCGGGTCAACATCCCCAGCTACCGTGTCAAAGAAGGCGACGTCATCGAAGTGCGTGACAAGTCCAAGCAGCTGGCTGTTGTTCTGGAAGCTGTTGCCTTGGCCGAGCGTGATGTACCTGACTACATCGACGCCGACCACTCGAAAATGACCGCAACGTTCGTTCGCGCACCGGGCCTGAGCGATGTGCCGTACCCGGTCATGATGGAACCGAACCTGGTCGTCGAATTCTACGCGAAGAACTGATCTTCGCTTTCCGACCTGAAATTCAGAGCCGCACCTTTGGGTGCGGCTCTTTTCATTTTCAGCCCAGCAGAACGATATCTGACGCGCCTGCGCTGCGACGCAGCTCGTGAATGTCTTTTAGTTCCGGGTCGTTGATCCATCCCAGTGCAGCGTCCCGGTTGGGAAAGGAAAGCAGGGCTGCAACGTCAGGCAAGTCCGGTGTGCCGTCCAGCGCGGTTGTTTCAGCAGTCGCGTGTTCGACCTTTCCGCCATGGCGGGCCAGTGCAGGCCCGGCCTGCTCGCGATAAGCGGCCAGAGCGTCGGGATTCTTTACGGTGAGTTTTGCGTAGGCATAGATCATGGCTTTGCTCCTTGATGTGTGGGCAAAAGCTAGGGTGTGATCTGCTTTGCGAAAACGCGTGTATTTGCATCATTAGTATGCGAATTTGCATGTATGGATATTCATTGGGATGATTACCGGGCCGTACTCGCCGTGGTCCGCAGGCGTACCCTGTCCGCCGCGGCACAAGAGCTTGGCGTCAACTACACAACTGTCGCGCGCCGTATAGCCCGCGCCGAAGCGGCGACAGGCGAAGTGCTGTTCGAAAGGCTAACCGACGGGTATCGGCCGACAGAAGCAGCGCATCTTGTCGCTGCATATGCTGCCCGGATGGAAAGCGCAGAACATGCGATGCTGCGTGGTTTGTCAGGGCGGGATGCCCGGTTGGAAGGGCAACTGACCTTAACTGCGCCGCAACTCTTAATTGCCCATGTGCTGGCCCCGGCGCTGGGTGATTTTGCTCAAAGGCACCCTGCTGTGTCTTTGCAGGTGCGTGCAGCAAACGAGATTCTGGATCTTAATCGGCGCGAAGCCGACATAGCGATCCGGATCAGCCGCAACCCCGGCGATACGTTGAAAGGTCTGCGCCTGACGCAACAGCACAGCGCTTGTTTTGCCACGCCTGAATGGGCCGCGCGAATGCAGCAAGATCCGAACGCGCCCGTGGATTGGTTGCTTTATGAAAAGCAGCCGAACCTGCCGGACGGCGTCGACAATATCTATCCGAACTCGCGCATACATATGCGTTTTGATGACATGGTTGCGATGGCGGGTGCCGCACAATCAGGGTTGGGCGTTGTGCGCATGCCGGTGTTTCTGGGCCGCTCACTTCGGGGCTTGGTGCAGGTTCCGGTTCTTTCACCGCAACCCTACGCAGATATCTGGATCGTGGCGCACCCGGATGTTTGGCCTTCGGCAAAACTGGTCGCGTTCCGCGATATCATGGTGCCCTTTTTCAAACAAAAACGCCCGCTGTTTACGGCGTAATCATATCGGCAAGGGCCGACCTTCGGCGATTGCTTCCATCGCGAAGTAAGACGTGACGCTATCCAGCTCGACCTTTTCGATCAGCCGTTGATACACCTTGTCGTAAGACGCCATATCCTGTGTGACGACTTTCAGCTGATAATCGTAGTCACCGCCGATACGATGAAAATCCACGACCTCGGGGATCGTCAGAACGTGGCTGCGAAAGGCCTGTAGCCACTCGGCCGAATGATGCCGCGTGCGCAGCATGACAAAGACCACAAGGCTCAACCCCAATTTCTCGCGTGCGATGCGGGCAGTTGAGCCGATCAGGACGCCATCTTCGTTCAAAGTCTTCAGGCGGCGCCAGCAGGCGTTCTGCGAAAGCCCCACACGATCCGCCAATTCCCGTTGCGACAGGGTGGCGTCCTTTTGCAGCTCTTTCAAAAGGCGCGTGTCAATTTGATCTAATTTTTGTGCCATGTTTGATCATATGACACAAAGTTTTTAAAATCTACGCAATAATAGGTGAAGTTTTCACGCGATTAATAAATCACATTAGTTGGACAGTTAGGAGCCAACGCAATGTCCCTGTCCAAGTTTCGTGCGGAACTCTGTTCCACCGCTCACAATTCAAACCTGCGCGATGGGCTGATCGGAGAAAATGTTCTGATCCCGGGTCTGCATGGGGACGTGCCGCTTGTCTATGCGGATTACGTCGCTTCGGGTCGCGCCTTGCAGCAGGTCGAAGACTTTGTGGCGCAACATGTGTTGCCGTTTTACGCGAACAGCCACACCGAGGCCTCTTACTGCGGATCTTACATGACACATCTGCGCCGCGAGGCGCGGGCGGAAATAGCCCGCATTGTTGGTGCCCAGGAAGAGGACGCGGTGATCTTCACCGGGTCCGGCGCCACTGCGGGGCTCAACCGGTTGGTCAGCCTGCTCGGGGTGGCAGAGGCCGACCAACCGGTTGTCTTGATTGGTCCGTACGAGCATCACTCGAACATCCTGCCCTGGCGGGAAAGCAAGGCACTTGTGGTTGAAATCCCCGAGGCCGAAGGCGGCGGGGTTGATCTGGGGGCGCTGGAAAGCGCGCTCTTGACCCATGCAGGCGCAGATCTTCTGATCGGTTCCTTTTCGGCGGCGTCCAATGTAACCGGAATTGTCACAGACCCTGATCCGGTGACTCGGTTGCTCAAGGCGCACGGCGCTGTGGCGATTTGGGATTACGCCGGGGGCGGGCCTTACCTGCCGATGGATATGGGGCCGGCGGACGCGCGCAAGGATGCGATCGTCGTTTCCCCGCACAAGTTCCCGGGCGGTCCGGGGGCGTCGGGTGTTCTGATCGTAAACCGGGCCGCGGCCAAACGGAACTGCCCCAGCTGGCCGGGTGGCGGCACCGTCAGTTTCGTGTCACCGTGGCGGCATGACTACAGCGCGGACCTGTCTGCGCGGGAAGAGGCGGGAACGCCCAACGTGATTGGCGACATCCGCGCGGCGCTGGCCTTTATCGTCAAAGATGTCGTCGGCACGGAAGAAATTGCAAGGCGCGAGGCGCAGTACAACCAGATGGCGCTGGACGGGTGGAAGGATAATCCGAAACTGACCTTGCTTGGGGTCAATCACCCGCATCGCCTGCCGATCTTCTCTTTCCTCGTGCGCGACAACGCGGGACAGCCTGTGCATCAGCAGCTGTTTACCCGGATGCTCAGCGACGTCTACGGCATTCAGGCACGTGGCGGCTGTGCCTGCGCAGGGCCTTATGCCCACCGCCTTCTGGGGATTGATCGCGCCGCGTCCGAGGCGCTGCGCGCGGCCTTGTCTGCGGGGGAAGAGATGAAGAAACCCGGCTGGGTACGCCTGAATTTCTCGTACCTGATGAGCGAGGAAACGGTCCAGTTCATCATCGACAGTGTCAATGACCTGTCGCGCCGCACCGAGGAATTCGTACCTTATTACAACGCCGACCCGGCGACTGCGCGCTTCAAGGCCGCATGATGGAATTGCCGCTTTTCTCAATCCGTTGAGACAGGTATGAGGGGCCCATTCAACGGAGCCTCTCATGACCAAGATCACCCCGCAACCCGGCATTATGGACATCGCGCTTTATCAGGGCGGCCAGTCGCATGTGGCGGGTGTTGAGCATGTGATCAAGCTGAGCTCGAACGAGAACCCGTTCGGCCCCAGCCCCAAGGCGATTGAGGCGGTGCGCGACAGCGCGGCAAATTTGCATCGGTACCCAAACACTGACCACGCCAGTTTGCGCGCGGCTATCGGCGCACGTCACGGGCTGGACCCTGCGCAGATCATCTGCGGTGTCGGCAGCGACGAGGTGCTGCAATTCATCGCTCAGGCCTATGCGGGGCCGGGGGATGAGGTGATCTATACCGAGCACGGGTTCTCCATGTACCCGATCATCGCCCGCATGGCAGGTGCCGCACCGGTCATGGTGGCCGAGCGCGACCGCAAAGTCGATGTGGATGCCATTCTGGCCGCCGTAACCAGCCAGACGCGGATCGTGTTTGTCACCAACCCCGGTAACCCGACCTCGACCATGATCTCGAACGACGAACTGGACCGTCTGGCGCAGGGTCTGCCTGATACCTGCCTGATGGTTCTGGACGGTGCCTATGCCGAGTTCGTTGACGATTTCGATGGTGGCGCGTCTTTGGTGGATGCGTATGAGAACGTGATCATGACCCGCACATTCTCGAAAGTGTACGGGCTGGGCGGGATGCGGGTCGGCTGGGGATATGCCCACCAATCGATTATCGATGTACTGAACCGGATGCGTCAGCCCTTTAACCTGTCTTTGACAGCCCTGGCCGCGGCCGAAGCAGCGATCAGCGACATCGAATTCCTGACGTTCTGCCAATCCGAAAATGCGCGCCTTCGGGTGTGGCTGGCCGAGGAGCTGGACAAGATCGGCGTACCCTCGGACCCGTCCTGCACCAATTTCATCCTCGCGCGTTTTGCCGACAGGACCGAGGCCGAGGCCTGTGACGACTATCTGAAGACGCAGGGTTTGATTGTCCGCCGGGTTGCAGGCTACAACCTGCCGAATGCCCTGCGGATCACCGTGGGCGATGAGGAAGCCTGCCGCCGCGTCGTTGCGGCGATTACAGCATTCAAAGAGGGTGCAGCATGAGCCAGATTTACGACCGGGTTGCGCTGATCGGGCTTGGCCTGATTGCCTCCTCCATGTTCTGGGCGATCAAGCGTGGGGGCCTGGCTGGGGAAGTGACCGGCTATGCCCGGTCCGAAGCGACACGTGACACGGCGCGCGGAATCGGGCTATGCGACCGCGTCTGTGACACGGCGCGCGAAGCGGTCGAAGGTGCGGATCTTGTCGTTCTTTGCGTGCCTGTGGGGGCAATGGGGGCCGTCGCAGAAGACATCGCACCCGTGCTCAAGCCCGGCGCGACCCTGTCGGATGTGGGGTCGGTCAAACAGCATGTCATTCAGGCAGTTCAGCCGCATGTCCCCGAAGGTGTGCATTTCATTCCCGCGCATCCTTTGGCTGGGACAGAGCATTCCGGTCCGGAATCGGGTTTTGCCAAATTGTTCGATAATCGCTGGTGCCTGCTGGTGCCTGTCGAAGGGACTGACCCGGATGCAATCGCCCGCCTTCGGGCGCTGTGGGAAGGTATGGGGTCCTATGTCGATGAGATGGACGCGGATCATCACGATCTGGTTCTGGCCGTGACCTCTCATGCGCCGCACCTGATCGCCTATACGATGGTTGGTGTGGCCGACGATCTGCGCCGGGTGACCGATAGTGAAGTGATCAAATACTCGGCCGCGGGTTTTCGGGATTTCACCCGCATCGCGGCATCGGACCCGACCATGTGGCGTGATGTGTTCCTGTCCAATAAAGACGCGACACTGGAAATCCTGGGCCGGTTCACGGAAGAGCTGTTTGCGCTGCAACGTGCCATCCGCACCGGGGACGGGGAACATTTGTTTGACTACTTCACCCATACCCGTGCTATTCGTCGCGGCATCATCGATGCGGGGCAGGACACGGACGCTCCGGATTTCGGGCGGGGAAAGGCAGGTTCATGAGGGTTTACCGGGGGCAATTTCTGATCGGGATCATGGCGTTGTGTGCCGTGGCGACGCAGGCAGCACCTCTGGAACGATCTCTGGTTCCACCCGCACGTCCGATTCTGGACCAGCACAACGTTCAGGTTGTGTCCGCTGTTGCCCCGGTGTCCGTCGCGGCCATAACCGATCTGCGCCCCATCTCACGTCCGGTTTCACCGCAGGTCACTGCTGCACTGGCGCGACCTTCGGATTTGCCGCTGCTGGGGCCCGACACCTCGCTGATGCCTAACATGAGACCTGAATCTCTTGAACAGCAGGTGCTTTTCAAAAAACGCAAGCTGCGCAAAGGGTCCGTTTGCGGAGATATCGCAATTCAGGGCAAGCCCGTCGGCAGGGTCGTCAGCGAGAATTCAGCCTGTGGCGTAAAAGATGCAGTGCAGATCACCTCTGTTTCTGGTGTGGCACTCAGCCGTCCGGCGACAATGGATTGCGGCACCGCCGTTGCGCTGAACAAATGGGTCGACAAGACAGTCAAACCCACCTTCAAACGCCGCGGCCCCGTGGTCGAGTTGCAGGTGGCGGCTCATTATGCCTGCCGAACCCGCAACAACCGCAAAGGCGCGCGGATTTCCGAGCACGGCAAAGGACGGGCCATCGATATTTCAGCCTTCAAAATGGCCGATGGCGAGGTGGTGACCGTCTTGGAAGGATGGCGCAAGAACCCGTCAAAGAAGCAATTGCAGAAGATCTGGCGCGGCGCGTGTGGCCCGTTCGGCACCGTTTTGGGGCCGAACTCGGACAGCTACCATCGCGATCATTTCCATCTGGATACGGCACGCTACCGCAGCGGAGCGTATTGCCGTTAACGCAAGATCAGCCGCGGAGCAGGGCCCAGCGGCACCGGCCCCAGAGCGACAAAACCGTCCCGGAAGTTTAGCCGAAGGTCCAGTGCGTTGGGGTTGCCGCCCAGCCCTGCCAGAAAGTTCAGTGCACGGGTGACAGGATCAACCGCCTGATCGGGCAGGGCGCCTGCCGCGTTTGCCATGTCGATCATATCACGCCAGTTCTCGGCTTTGACGGCGATCTCACCACTGGGTACACCCTGCGCGTCTACATCCAGTTTCCCAGCCGCAAACAGACGCAACCCACCCCATTTGATCTCGGCCAGTCGCAGGTCGATGGCCACGGGCTGCGGTCTGCTGTCCTCCAGCGCCGACCTGTCCCAGACTTTGCTGAACGTGGTGACCATGTCCAGTTCCAGCGTTTCGAAGGACTGCGGCAGCGACGCGGCCGAATTCATAAGGGCCCGCAACCGGTCGCCGGGTGTGAACCCATCCGCGCGGGCGGTAATGGCATAGGCTTCGGGCAGGGATGTTTGCGCCATGATCAGGCTCAGGGTGTCCCCGGCGGCCAGTGCAGTGGTGTTCTCGGTCACCGACCACGCCCCTGCCGTCAGCGCCAGTTTTTCAAGCACAAGCGAAACGCCGGGTTGCAACTGTAGTTCCGCAATCAATTCATCGGCGACAATCGTTGAGGTTTGATCGTAGTAAGACAGTCGTTGCGGCGTCTCGGCGAACCGCAGCACCTGCCGGCCGGGCCAGATCGCGGGGCTTTCGAATTCGATCCAGTCCGCGCGCCAGGCTGTGCCATTCACCGGATCTGCAAGGGCAGGGTTGTTCAGTCGGGTCACGTGATGGGTCGGATACCCTGCCGTTGCCACGTCCGAGAAATCAGCCAGCCAGCCGCGCGCCTGTTGTTGATCAAACCAGCCAGTGATTGCCGCGCGCAGACCATATCCGGCGACAAACCAATAGGCGCTCCAAAGGATGCCGATAAAAATGATCACTCGTATGACACGGCGCATGAGCTTTGGCCCTTTTTCCTGCCTCGGAATTGATGTTTATAGGCCCAAACGGGCAAGGACCAGTGCAATGACGATGTGGGTTTTCGGTTATGGATCGCTGCTGTGGAATCCGGGCTTTCCGGTCGCGCGCAGCGAACGCGCGACACTGCATGGCTATGCCCGGTCCTTCTGCATGAGCTCGATCCACCACCGGGGAACCGAGGAAGAACCGGGGCTGGTGCTGGCGCTGGACGAACAGGCAAACGCGACCTGCACCGGTTTGGCCCTTGCGGTTGAAACCGGTCACGAAGACCGCACTCTGCACGAACTGCGCGAGCGCGAGCTGATCTCGTCGGCCTATGTCGAACGTATGCTGGATGTGCATCTGGAAAATGGCGACATTGTCAACGCCGTGACCTATGTGATCGATGCCGACCATGTGCAGTATTGCGGCGGGATGCCGTTGGAGGATCAAGCCCGGATCATCGCCCATGCGGTTGGCGGGCGCGGCCCGAATGACGAATACCTGTACAATACCGCCGAACATCTGGCCGAGATCGGCCTGCGCGACGCCGATCTTGAGTGGTTGGCGCAACGGGTGCGCAGTATTACCGCATAAACTCTTGGCGTCACCAGTGGAATTTCGCTAGTTTCGACGCAGAGCAGGCAAATACCGGGAACCACGCGCATGGCGCAGGCACATCAGGGCGCGAGACCCCATTTCTCGCATCCAACACGGCAGATTCTGTTGATGTTGATGGCGATCGGCCTGTCCGGGCTGGGTGTGTTTCTGGCGCTGCCCTATGTGTTGCCGGTGTTCTTCGCCAACCCGTACCTGAACGGCTTCATCCTGATGGTGTTTCTGATCGGCGTTCTCGCCTGTTTCTATCAGGTGACACAACTGATCGGATCCGTGCGCTGGATCGAGGCTTTTGTTGGCGGTGTAGTGCGCGAAGACGCCCGCACGCCGCAATTGCTGGCTCCTTTGGCCTCATTGCTGCGCGAACGGGGCGCGAGGTCGCAGATCAGCTCCACTTCAACCCGCTCGATTCTGGATTCCGTAGCCGAACGGGTCGAGGAAGAGCGGGAGATCACTCGCTATATCACCAACGTGCTGATCTATCTGGGTCTTTTGGGCACATTCTTCGGTTTGGCGACAACCGTACCTGCCATCGTCGATACGATCCGCAGCCTTAATCCGCAAGAGGGCGAAGAAGGGCTGGCCGTGTTCAACCGCCTGATGACCGGGCTCGAAGCGCAGTTGCAGGGAATGGGCGTTGCGTTCGGATCGTCTCTGCTGGGTCTGGCCGGGTCGCTGATCGTCGGTCTGCTCGAAGTTTTCGCAGGGCACGGCCAGAACCGTTTCTATCGCGAGCTTGAAGAATGGCTGTCTTCGATCACCCGTGTAGGTTTCGCGGGTGGAGAAGAAGGCGGTGCCGAAATTGCCGTGCTCACGCCGGTGCTGGACGCCATGTCAGAACAGATGGATGCGTTGCAGGATCTGTTTTCAGCGCAGGAAAGCGAGCGCGCCGAGGTTTCCGCCAAGTTGGGTTTGCTGGTCGATGTGATCGGTGAGATGAACAACCGTCAGGCCAATACCGAAGGCGTCACCTCGGCTTTGGAACGCGTGGCCCTAGGTCAGGAAGCCTTGCTGGATCACATGCGCGATCACGGCGCGGGTGAAGGCATCGACGTCGAAAGCCGGATGCGCCTGCGCTCGATGGATGTGCAGCTGCTGCGCATTCTTGAAGAGATTTCGGCGGGCCGTCAGGAAAGCATGAACGAGTTCCGAAAGGATATAGAACTGCTGGTCAAGGCGCTGACCCTGCCGCGCGGTGCGGTGCGTACCACGCCGGAAGGAGAATAACCCATGGCGCTGTCCCGCCGCACCGGTCAACGGTTCCAGGGCTCGGTCTGGCCCGGTTTCGTCGACGCGATGACGGGGCTGTTGATGGTGCTGACCTTTGTGCTGACCATCTTCATGGTGATCCAGTTTGTGCTGCGCGAAACCATCTCGGGTCAGGAAGACGAACTGACCACATTGGCCGACGAAATCGCGGCGCTGGCGGGTGCGCTGGGGCTGGAAGAACGCGAAAACAGCCGGTTGCAGGCGCGGCTTGGGGCGTTGAATACCACCCTGTCTCAGGCCGAAGACGATCTGGCGCAAGCCCAGTCACTGATCGCGTCACTGACCACCGAGCGCGACCGTCAGGCTGCCGCATTGGATCAGGCACAGACCCGGATCACCAACTTCGAAGCGCAAGTTGCCGCCCTGCTGGCCGAACAGGAACGGGCACTGGGCGATATTGCAGCGCTTGAAACGCAGCGCGCGCAACTGTTGACCGAGCAAGAGGCGCTGAACCTGGCCCTTGCCCAAAGCCGCGAGGAAATCGACGCGCAGACCGAAGCCGCCCGTTTGGCCGCTGCCCGCCGGGAAGCACTGGAAGCGCTGGTGGCGGATCTGGAGCAAGGCAGCGCCGACCGGGACGCCCAGATCACCTCCCTTGAACAGCAGCTCAGCGATGAAGAGGCCGCCCGTCTGGCCGAAGCCGCCGCCGCCGAGGCACTGCGTAACCGCCTTCAGGATGCCGATGCCGAGCTGACGGCCATGACACTTGCGCTGGAAGCGCAACGCAAAGAGGCCGAAGACACACTCACCCTGTTGGCCGCAGCACAGGCGGCGCGTACCGCGTTGGAGCGTCAGTTTGGTGACGTGAACCCGGATCAACTGCGGGCCCAGCTTGAAGCCGCTTTGCAGGCGCAGACGCAGGCGCAGGCGGATGCCAACGCACAACGCTCTCTGGCCGAGCAGCGGCAGGCCTTACTGGACCTCGCCAATGCGACGCTTTCGGATGAAAAAGAAATCTCTGCCGAGGCGCAGCGAGAAGCCGCTCTGCTGAACCAGCAGATCGCCGCCCTGCGCGGGCAACTTGGCTCCTTGCAGGCTTTGCTTGACGATTTCGAAGAACGCAACGCTGCCGCCGAGGTGCAGATTCAGACGTTAGGGCAGGACCTGAACGCCGCACTGGCCCGTGCCGCATCCGAAGAACGCAGGCGCCGTCTGCTGGAAGAAGCGGAACGCCTGCGTCTTGAGGCCGAGGCCGAGGCACTGGCCGGGCAGAACCAGGAATTGGCGGCACAGGCCGAGGACCTGCAACGCTATCGCTCGGAATTCTTCGGTCGCCTGCGGGACGTTCTGGGCGGTCAGGAGGGGGTGCGCATCGAAGGTGACCGGTTTGTATTCTCGTCCGAGGTTCTGTTCCCGACCGGGTCCGCCGTACTGTCCGCAGAAGGGCAGCAGGAGGTCGCCAAGGTGGCTAACATCCTACGCAGTGTTGCCGCTGAAATCCCGCCCGGTCTGAACTGGGTGATCCGGGTCGACGGCCACACCGACAACGTTCCTCTGGCCGGGTCGGGCCGGTATCGCGACAACTGGGAGCTCAGCCAGGGTCGCGCGCTGTCGGTTGTGCGCTTTATGGTTGACGCGCTGGGCATTCCACCCAACCGCCTTGCGGCTAACGGGTTTGGAGAATTCCAGCCCGTTAATCCGGCTGACACGCCCGAGGCACACGCGCAAAACCGCCGGATCGAGTTGAAGCTGACAGAGAGATAAGTCGCAAAGGCTTTCAAACCAGCCCATGAGCACGTGCGAACGGATCGTGACTTTTGTCTTTTTGCCAAGAATACTCGCACCACATGGCCACCTTCTCAGCGACATCTTCACCGTGCATCAGTGTAATTGCACCCAACGTCATATCCATACCTGCAGAAACTCCGGATGACGTGAGGAAAGATCCGTCTTCGACCCAGCGTGCTTGCGGAACCCAGTCGACATTCGGCCCTTGTTCGCAAACCCAGGCATACGCAGCTTTGTTTGTTGTGGCGCGATGGCCATCCAGTACCCCAGCTTTGGCGAGCAGGGCACTGCCCGTACAAACGCTGAGGACGTATTCTGCCGTCTGCGTCTTGCGTCTGATCCAGTCAATCAATCGGGCGTTTTCAATCTCAAAGCGCGTACCGGCACCACCAGGTACAAACAGGATGTCGTAGTGTGCGTCGTTATCGATTGAATGTTCGGCGAACGCCTTTAACTGCTGATTGCTTTGAACCGGCCCCGTTGTTTCGGCGACAAACTCCAGTTCAAAGTCATCTGCAAGAAGGCCGAACATCTCCATCGGCCCAAAGACATCCAGCAACTCGAATCCTGGAAATATAAGCACCCCGATCTTGCGCATCTCCGCTCTCCTTC
>NZ_JBXWSG010000074.1:0-19522 GCF_059613305.1 Ruegeria sp. BHSB056
AGATCGTCTCGATCGCGCAGAAATGGTATGTCGAAGACATGCTGAAAGGCACCGAGCATGAAGGGCTGCCGATCCTGTCTGCGGCGGCACCGTTCAAGGCTGGCGGCCGAGGCGGTCCGGAGTATTACACCGATGTCCCGGTCGGGGACGTTGCCATCAAGAACGTGGCCGATCTGTACCTCTATCCAAACACGGTCCGCGCTGTTCGCGTGAACGGAGCGCAGGTGCGTGGGTGGCTGGAACGCTCGGCCGGAATGTTCAATCAGGTCGAGGCTGGATCCAAGGATGCGATCCTTCTGAACCCCGAGTTCCCGTCGTACAATTTCGACGTGATGGACGGTGTGACCTATCAGATTGACCTGTCACAGCCGTCGCGCTTTGGACCAAAGGGTGAAGAGGTGAACCCCGATGCGGCCCGGATCGTGAACCTTGCCTTCAATGGGGCCCCTGTCACGGATGACATGGAATTCATCATTGCCACCAACAATTACCGCGCATCAGGCGGCGGCGCGTTCCCGGGCGCAATGGGCGACACGATCGTGTTCGAAGCACCGGACACCAACCGCGACGTCATTGTGCGCTACATTGTCGAACAGGGCACAATCGATCCCAAAGCGGATGCCAACTGGTCGTTTTCGCCGCTGGCGGACACCACTGTGTTGTTCGAGACCGGTCCAAAAGCCCGCGACTATATGGGCGATGTCAAAGGTGTGACAATCGAGGACGCTGGTGAAGGCGCAGACGGTTTCGCAGCCTTCCGCATTAAACTTTGATCTAACCGGCTTGCTGCTTAGATAATCTCACCCACCACCATTTACACTGGTAGTGGGTGAGTACAAAATGTCTGTCCATCCAGTTCTGCTAAATCTAGCGCCAGATTGCCCGCACCATTCACCGGTCACCAATCTTGCCGAGCCATTCGGATGTCGCTTCTAGCCCTTCTCGCAGAATAGCAAACATATGTTCGATTTCGCTTTTTGAAATGATGAGGGGCGGTGAAAGAACACACATGTTGATCACGGGCCGTACAAGCAGACCGCGTTTTTGGCATTCCATATCGATACGGCTGCCAATCTCATAGTCGCGCCCCAGCTCGCTTTGGGGATCGCCATCGACTGAGCACTGAACACACCCCATCAATCCCATCCCACGCGCATCAGCCACGATGTCAATCTGACGTAACTGCTGAAGTTGATCCTGAAAAACCGGACCGACTTCTCGAACGTGTTCGAGTATCTTTTCCCGCTCGATAATCTCGATGTTTTTCAACCCGGCTGCCGCGCTGACCGGATGGCCCGAATAGGTATATCCATTCGAAAAGGTGGCATCTTTTCCCGCAACATCCGCAATCAACCGATCTGAGATAATCGCGGCCCCCATCGGCGCGTACCCGGATGTCATCCCCTTGGCGCAGGTAATTATGTCAGGTTGAATGCCAAAGACAGCCTCGGAGGCGAACCAATGACCCAATCGCCCGAAAGCCGTAACGACCTCGTCGGAAACATACAGAACATCATACTTCCTGCAGATGTTCAGGCAGCGTGCGTGATACCCAATTGGTGGCACAATGACGCCGCCCGAGGCCAAAACCGGTTCAGCGATAAAAGCGGCAACGTTTTCCGGGCCAAGTGCCACAATGGCGTTTTCGAGATCAGCAACTTTTTCGTTCAGAAAACTTTCATCGCTTTGACCGGGCGCGCGGTAAAGCGGGTTCACGTCCGGCAGGAAATGCGCCAGGTCGTCGGCCTTGTCGAGCCAAAGCCTGTCACGTTCTTTTCCACTGACGCTGGCTGCCAGATAAGTGCTTCCGTGATAGGCTTTTTGCCTTGAAATGATTTTCTTTTTCTCTGGCCGACCCATAAGGTTGTTGCGGAAATGGACAAACCGGATGGCTGTATCAACCGCGGTGGAACCGCCGGTTGTAAAGAAGACATTATTCAGATCGCCGGGCGCACGTTTGGCGATTTCGCGGGCGAACTGTGCCGCAGTCGAGTTGGTGTTGTTGAAGGGTGAGAAATAGGCAAGATTCCGGGCTTGCTCGGCCATTGCTTCGGCCATTTCCGCGCGCCCATACCCGATCTGAGTACACCACATACCCCCCGGTCCGTCGATCAGGCGTGCGCCCTTTTCGTTTATCAGATGAATGCCGCTGGCTCCTTCGATAAACGTGCGGTCGTTTTCACCCAAAGCCTCCATCCCTTCCCACGGATGCAGGAAGTGATCATTGTCCCATTGCTTGGCGTTTGAGTTATCCATGGCGGGCCATACTTTCTGCGCTAAGTATAATGGGGAATTCTTCGCGCACCCGAGCGTCCAAGGCGCCAAAATAGTTCGGGAAATGGCTGTCGAGGATGGAATTCGCCTTGTCGCGGGCGCGGTCCAACAGATCAGTTTTCCCCTCATTCTCCCAAGTATCCGTGCGCTCACGGTCCATCAGCTGAGGGTAGACGAATTCGCTGTTCATATAGCTCAGCGTGTGAGGGTTGCCGAGGAAATGACCCGGATCTATGGCACATTGGTGGATCACATCCACCGCCATGGTTTCATCGGTAACCTCTATCCCGCGCAACGATCGCAGAATCATGCCGCCCGCTTCGTCATCGATGACCATGCTTTCAAAGCTGCACCCCATAAGACTACCGATCATGCCACCAAACTCGCACAGCCGATTGGCACCGGCATGCGCTGCAAGGGTAAAGGTCAGCGCCTTTTCCAGCCCGTATTGCGCATCAGGTATTTTTGCATCGGTCATACCTGCACCCACCGAAGTAGGAAGGCCGTAGAAGTTGCCCATCTGAATTGCTGCGGCACCGATCAGCGCCTGTTCGCCGCTGCCGCCAGTAAAAGACCCGCTGCGCAGGTCCGTAATGAAGGGCCAGGCCGCAAAGCAGATGGGGCAACCCGGCGTGATCAGGTTGACGATGGCGACACAGGCAAGTGTTTCGGCCACGGTCTGAACCAGCGTTCCCGCAAGCGTCGCCGGAGCCGTGGCCCCGGCTTGAGGCGGCACGGCCAGATCGACAGTCAGGCCCAGCTTTGCGGTATCGATCAGGATTTCCATGTTTTCCTTGCCGATCCGCAGAGGGGAAACAATGGGGCAGCCGCCAAATATGACGCTTGGCTTTTTCAGGAAAGCCCCCTCGCCGCCCTGAGCCAGGTCAAACATGCGGATGGCATGTGGGATGTGGCTACGGTCGCGGAAAGTCAGACAGGCGGGCTTTTGGCTGCCTGCAAGCATGGCATAAATGGTGTTCATGTCATGGGTGAAATCATCGGTCACATCCGTCGCCAGAACCGTGTCGCCCAGCATGTGGATGTTTTCCAAACGGTCGACCAGGCGGGTGAAATCATAAACATCACGCAGAACCGACGGACGATAGGTTTTGGTTTTGGAATCGAATGTTGTCACCGCGGTACCGGAATTGGCGAAATAGACGCTTTCTGCCGTGCAATGCATGTCGTCCTTGCCTTCGCGTTCCCCTCGGGCATAGACGTAAAACTCCTTGGCGGCGCCTGCCAGGATGTCTTCCATCAAGGCGCGTGGAAAGCACAGCCGGTTGAGGTCACTCAGCACTGCACCTTTGGGAAGCACCAGCTCAAGCAACTCGGGGAAATGATCGGTAATGCCGGTTTGTTCCAGAACGGTCAGGGCTGCATGATGGATGTTCTCCATATCGATTTGAGTCAGAGGTTTATAGCGTCCGCCGCTCAGACCCCCACGTACGGCTTCGTTACCCGTGGTCGTCTGTTGTACCTTCAGACGCGCTGCCCGCCCGCCGCCCCCGCGACGACGTGAACGGGTTGTTTCATTGGTGCTGTTCATGTCGCATCCTCTGCCAAATTAATAATCTCACGGCGAAACCAGTCTTTGTCTGCATCGGCCTTTGGGCGCTCGAAATCGCGGGCGGCGCGATGGCCGGCAAAAACCGCGTCTGCGATCAATCCCGGCGACGCGGCATCACCAATGAGGTCAAGGGTTTTCAAACCGGCGCCCTTCAGGCTGTCGAAAAGGGCGGTTTCACGCTGGCGCTCGGTCACCAGAACAGTTGAGGCGCACGGGATTTCAGTTTCGCGACCAGAAAAGACACAGCCGATCCGCACCGCGCCGCCCTGAACCGCCGCAAGCACCTGATTGCAGAGGATATCCACCCCCAGTTCGATCATGCGGGCCTGAATGCGGGACTGTTCCAATGTGTGAACGGCGTAGGCTGAAACCAAACTCTCAGGCGTGGCAAAAATGACCTGATATCCGGCAGTCGCCAATTTCTCGGCAATCACCCCCGCCAGATAGATGTGATCATCATCATAGATCATCACCGGACCGTCCGGGGGCAGTACGCCATTCATGATGTCATCAGGTGTCAACACCTTGGCATCCGGCGTGACCCTGGGCAGGCGGCGCTGCGTATTGCGACCCACTCCATCGGCGCGCCAATGGCTGCCGGTTGCAATAAAGACATGTTCGATGCCAAGCTCGGCGACTTGTCCGGCTTCGAGCTTGCTGTCCGTGAACAACTGAACATTGGCCCGCTGTTTCAGATCGTTCAGGCGATAGTCAACCACGCGCGACCAGGCGGCGAGGCCGGGAAGTCTACTTTCCCTGCCAACCCGTCCACCAAGTTCGGCCGAGGCCTCGGCCAGTGTCACCTGATACCCGCGCCGTGCCAATTGCATAGTGCATTCCAACCCCGCAGGTCCGCCGCCGATGACCAGCACTTCGGCCTCGCTTTTTTTCGGCGCGATGATCTCGGGGTGCCAGCCACGGCGCCATTCCTCGCCCATCGTTGGGTTTTGTGTGCAGCGGATCGGAATACCCAGATTGTCCGACGACACGCAGATATTGCAGCCGATGCATTCGCGGATTTCGTCGATCCTGCCTTCCTCGATCTTTTTTGGAATGAAAGGGTCCGCAATGGATGGCCGCGCGGCACCGATGAGGTCGACAATTCCCTTTTTGACCATCGACAGCATCATGTCCGGGGACGTCAGTCGGCCAACGCCAACAACAGGTTTTCGGGTGATCTGTTTGACGTGGGACAGAAACGCGTTCTGATAGCCATCTTCAGGCTGGAAACGGGTCGTTGCGCTGTCATTGGACCAATCCGCCACATTCACGTCCCACAGATCGGGAAGATCGGCCAATAGCTCGACAACAGCGCGGCCTTCTTCTGCTGCCTGCATACCGTCGGCGCCCATCATCTCGTCAATGGCAAAGCGGAACGCGACGGCACAGCTGTCGCCTATGGCATCGTGGGTATCTTCCAGCAACTCACGGGTCAGCCGCACACGATTTTCAAGCGACCCCCCATATTCATCGCTGCGCTGGTTCATATGGGACAGCATGAAATGTTGCGCCAATGTCATGTTGTGCCCGGCATAGACATAAACGATGTCAAACCCGGCCTCTTTCGCGCGCAGGGCTGCGTCGCGGTGCCAGCGGCGGAGTTCCCGGATGTCGGCCTTGTCCATGGCCTGCGCGTGCTTTGGTTGCGTCGTATCCACAGACATCTCGGACGGTGCAAGAACCGGAGCGCGGGTCAGCAGGTTTTGTGCGTGGTTGCCGTTATGAACCAGCTGGATGGCCGCCAGCGCGCCATGTGCATGCACTGCATCAGTCATCAGCCGCAGCGCAGGTACATCGCGTGCATCCCACAATCGCCCTTCGGGGAACGGGGACAAGTCCGAGGTCGGGTGAATCTCGGTTTCCTGATTGGACACCACGGCCCAGCCACCTTCTGCTTTCATGCCCCGCACGGCAGCGTCCGCCCGCGGCCTGAGATGCCCCATCCCGGTGCAATGCGGCACCTGATAAAAGCGGTTTCTGGCTGTCACCGGCCCGATCCGGATCGGTTCGAAAAGCAGAGCATATGGGTTCGCGTTCGACATAATCACGCGTTTTCCTGTTGTTGGATTCCGGAGCCCTTAGGCCCCGGATGATGGGTTGTGTTAGAAGCCGGCTTTGATCCGCTCGAATTCGGCCAGCATCTTTGCCTCAAGCTCGGGGTTCACAGCGTCAAAGAACAAGCTGCCTTCGAAAAAGCTTTTGGGATCGGAGAAACCATAAGCATCGATATTGGCCTGATCGGCGATTTCGAACGCTTTTGCGTTGGAATGCGGATAGCCCCAATTGTCGATGATGTACTGACCACTGGCAGGGTCCGTAAGCGCGTTCAAAAGGTCATAGACCTGATCGACCGGTGTCGTGGACGATTTCAGATGCACATAGCCACACGCCCAGGTCGCAATGCCTTTGTCCACATCACGCATCATGGCGGCGGGCACTTCGTTCCAGATCAGGTTCAGTTCGGACTGGTTCCAGGCCCATCCCATTTCGATCTCGCCACTGGTCATGGCCTGGTCAAACTGACCCGCGTCGGACCAGTAAAAGCGCATGTTCGGATGGATTGAGCGCAGGAAATCCGATGCTTCCTTGAACTGCTCATCACTCAGGTCGGTGTAGTCATCCGCGTTTCCGGTGGCCAGCGCAGCCAGGGCATAAGCAGACGATGCGGCATCCGGGATGGCGATTTTGCCTGCATAGGCCGGATCCGCCATCAATTGTAGCGAGATGTCATCCCCCGAGATCTTGTCGGTGCGATAGATAAGGCCTGTGTTCCCCCATTCGAACGGCAGCATATAAAGCTGGCCGTCCAGAACGATGGCGTCGACCTCTTTGATCTCGGGCAGCACATCCGCCCAATTGGTCAGCTTGCTTTCATCCAAAGGCTGAATCAGATCGGCTGCGACCCATTTTCTGACCGCGTCAGAACAGGGATGTGCCAGATCAGCGGTAAAACCGGAACTCAGCTTGGTAAAGGCTTCTTCCTGGCTCCCAAAATAGGAGTAGCTTGGCGCTTCATCCCCGTATTTTTCCATGTAGCTGGCAAAGAATCCGGGATCTTCATATCCCGACCAGTCAAAAACCGTCAGATCGGCGCCACCTGCACTGGCACTGCCTGTCGTTAACGCCGTCGCACATGCGAAGGCCGCAATTCCCTGAAGTTTCATTTTATCCTCCCTCTGTTTTATTCCGAGTTCGTACCAAGATCGATCACACTGGCCGCCTGAAGCCCCAGCCAAACGGCGTCGCCGCGTTTGAAATCGACCGTATGAAAATAGTTTGGAACCGAAACCGAGATTGGTTTCTCGGCCCCAGCCACCTGAATGTGGTAGTGAATATTCTCACCGTAGAAGGCGACGTTGCTGACAGTACCCTGAACCGTTGATGGGTAGTCTTCAGGCCGGTCTACAGCAATCTCCAGCTGTTCCGGCCGAATACCGATATACATGTTTCTGGCGCTGGTCGCCACATTGGGATTTCTCTCGATATCCATCCGCCCGAAGGCAGCCGCATCGATTGACAACGTGTCACCGCTTTCGCCCAGCAAATGGGCTGGCAATATGTTCATCTCACCGATGAAGTTGGCCACTTGCTGGTCGCAGGGTCGGGCATAAAGCGTTGTTGGCGTGTCCACCTGTTTGAGTTGTCCATTGAACATCACGCCGATACGGTCGGACATGGTCATTGCCTCGTACTGATCATGCGTGACCATCACAAAGGTAATGCCAAGCGACTGTTGCAGATTACGCATTTCGAACTGCATCTGTTCGCGCAGCTTCTTGTCGAGCGCTGACAGGGGTTCATCCAGAAGTAACACCTTTGGCCGCATGATCAGCGCGCGGGCAAGCGCCACCCTTTGACGCTGCCCGCCCGACAACTCGCTTGCACCGCGATCCTGAAGACCACCCAGTTCAACCATTTCCAGGGCCTCGGCGACGCGCTGGTCGATCTCGGCCTTGGGCGCTTTGCCCCGCAACCCGTAGGCAACGTTGTTCCCGACATTGAGATGCGGGAAGATTGCGTAGCTTTGGAAGACCATGTTCGTCGGGCGGTTGTTGGCCGGCACCCCTTCCATATCCTGACCGTCAATCAACATCTTTCCCCTGGTGGGTTCCTGAAAGCCCGCGATCATTCGTAAAACCGTGGTCTTGCCACATCCCGAAGGACCGAGGAGCGAAAAGAACTCGCCCTCTTTGAGGTCAAGGTTTATTCCGCTCGCGGCCACAAATGTGCCGTAGCGCTTTTCAACGTCCCTGAGCTCTATGATGTTTCTTTTTGTCATCGGACCTCTGATGCGGATGAACGGCGGCGGAAGTATTCGGCCAGAACCAGAAGAAGGACCGAGGTTAGCAACAGGATCGATCCCAGTGCCAAAACGTTTGGAAGCTTGGCGGGGAAGCGTATCTGGCTCCAGATGTAAACCGGCAGGGTTGGCTGGTTGCCGGACAGGAAAAAGGCGAGGACAAATTCATCGAAACTGACTGTGAACGTGACCAAAACGCTGGCTACGATACCGGGAGCGACGACCGGAAGCGTCACGCGACGGAAGGTTTCGAACACTCCGACGCCCAGATCGTAAGATGCTTCCTCCAGGGATGCGTCGAAGTCATCAAAGGCGGATTTCAGGATCGAGACAGAGAACGGCAGCGCAAGAAACGTATGGCCCAGAATGACGGTCAGCAATGACGGCTTGAGACCGAGGAACAGAAACAGGACCAGCATTGAAGAGGCGACGATTATGCCCGGGATCACCAAAGGCAGCATCACCAGACCTTCTGCCGCGCGTTGACCCCGAAAACGGTACCGAACGAAGGCACGGGCGGCGAACAATCCCATGGCGGTCGACAGAAGGGCAACAACAGTGCCGACAGCAAGCGAATTCCAAAGCGCCTGGATCAACGTGTCCTGCTCGCCCAGCTTCCGATACCAGTCCAGTGTCCAGCCCTTAATCGGGAACGCAACGATTGTGCCGCTGTTGAAAGAGAACAAAGGCAGGAACAAAACCGGCAGGTACAGAAACAGCAGATACAGGAACGCATAGGCTGTCAGGGTCGTAGGACGTCTCATCTGATCCGCCTCCCCAGCCGCGTGGCGGACATGACAAACATGATGGCCACAAAGCCCACCGACAGCATTGCGATTAACGATAGCGTAGCCCCAAGTGGCCAGTTGTTGGCGGCCCCGAACTGCACCTGAATAAGATTGGCGATCATCTTCCCATCTGAACCACCAACCAGAGCCGGGGTCACATAATCACCGACTGTAGGGATGAAGATGATCAGGCAAGCGGCAATGATACCTGGGATCGTCAGCGGCAGCGTCACCCGCATAAAACGTTGAATGGGGTTGTTCCCAAGATCTGTTGCAGCCTCAAGCAGACTGGGATCGATTTTCTGCAATGAGACATAGATCGGTAGGATCGCAAATGGAGCCCAGGCATGAGCGAGCGTCAGCACGACTGCGAATTCGTTGTAGAGCAGGAAGTCGAGAGGTTCGCTGATCAAACCCACCGCAAGAAGCGCAGAGTTCATCACTCCATTGAACCCCAGAATGAGCTTCCAGGCAAATACGCGCAGCAAATAGCTGGACCAAAACGGTATGGTGATCAGTAATAACCAGATGGTCTTTTTCTGGGCCTTCATCGCGATAAAATACGCGATGGGATAGGCCAGCGCGACGGTGACTATGGTCACCGCTCCGGCAATCCAGATCGACCGAAGCATCAGGTGTCGGACCAGCGGATCCGCAAACGCATCGCTGTAATTCTTCAGCGTCGGTGTCTTGTCGAGCGTCACATAGGTTTGGGTCCAGAAGGAATATGCAATCAGGATCACCAATGGCGCCGCGACCAGAAAGCCCACGTAAGCCGTGGCTGGCGCGCTGAGGGTATATCCCCGGGACGCTTCACTACGAAAGATCACCCAACCTCCCTTCCCGCAATTCACGAGTTACTAATGGACGATCGTCCATTAAATGTTGCGCCAGAAAGGTCTTTCGTGTCAATATTCCTGTAAGCTACCTCTATAGAACATTCACAAGCGGTTGGTAACATTGAATAAAGTGCAAAGCACCAAGGAACAAAAACGTGGTTCGAAGCGGGATCCGGAAGCCAACAAACAGCTACTGATCGACGCGACTCTGGACACGATTGCCGATATTGGGGTTACCGATACCTCGGTCAGCCGAATCTGCGAGCGTTCCGGCCTGTCGCGCGGAATGATCCATTTGCATTTCGGGGGTAAGGACAATTTACTGACCGCAGCCGCCCAGCATTTCAGCACCGAGTATTATGCCGAGATGGACAGAAGAACGGATCTGGGCGCGAGCGCAAAGCCCGAAGATCGTGTTATGGCAGTGATTGAGGCCGACCTGTCAGAAGCACTGCTCAATCCCCGCAGTACTAAAATCTGGCATGCGTTTCGGGGTATCGCAAGCTCTCATCCAGGTATCGCCCGATACAGCAGCACGCAGGATGACAAACTTGTCGAAGCCTTGCGGTCCGCGTTCACAGAGATAGCCCCACAAAACGGGCGTGACCCAAACCTGGTAGATGACGCAACCAGCGGAACGCTGGCCTTGCTGGAGGGGATGTGGGTGAATTACCTAACCGACATGCAGGGATTTTCACGCCGCCGCTCTGTCAACCTTGTTCGAAGGTTTTTATGCGGACTCTTTCCCGGAAGATTTGAGCGTTAGGTGATGGCGGCACTCAAATTCGACTACCAAACTTGTCGCGTATGTGCGAGTGATCCCAGGGAATTTCTTACTATATCCGTGCGATCGGCAAGCTTCGTCGATAACTTGTTTCTTACAATAATCGGGGAAAATAGCGGATGAAGTTCATTCACATCACTGACATTCACCTCGTCCGCGACTGCGGTCCGCTAAATGGCGGCTTTCCATCCCAGCGGCTGGACGCCTGTTTGAACGATATCATTCGATGGCATTCCGAAGCGGCGTTCTGTGTCATCTCTGGCGATTTGGCTGAATTTGCCGAGGAAGAGGCCTATCGGGCGCTCAAGACGAGACTGACGGCCTTTCCGCTCCGCTCTTTTCTGCTGATGGGAAATCACGACGATCGAGCTGTTTTCCAATCGGTCTTCCCGGAACATCCAAAGGATGCCAATGGGTTTGTCCAGCATCGGTTCGAAACGGATGAGGGTGTTTTCTTGTTTCTCGATTCAACCAAAGACGGGCGCGATGTGCATGAAGGGCAGCTTTGCCCTGCCCGGTTGGACTGGCTCAGGCAGCAACTGACACAAGCCCAGAACAAGCCAACCTATGTGTTTCTGCACCACCCACCCTTTGACCTTGGCATTCCCCTGGTGGACGAAATCAGGCTGGTCGAGGCGGACGCCTTTGCTGACGCCCTCAAACACGGGCGCAATATTCGGCATGTATTTTACGGCCATGTACACCGCATGACCTATGTGAATTGGCGCGGCTTTCCATTCACCAGCCTGTCCAGCCTCAACCACCAGATTCCGTTGAATGCGGCCAGTGTAGATGGCGAGTTCTGCGACGAACCTCCGGCCTACGGCGTCGTACAGATTGCCGAGGATCAGCTGACAGTGCATTTCAACACTTTCCTGCACCGCAACCCATTGCATCAGACCTGAGGTATGGAGACCTACTGGATCGCATTGGTTCTCGTTTCGGCGGCAACCCACCCGCTGCGCGACCTTATGCTGAAAGGGGTTGCGCATCCGGTGTCGTGCTATGTCGGAGTGTCTTTGACCTGGGTGATCATGGCTGCGGTTCATACGCTGGTCATGGGACATGATCTGAGCTTACCTTATGCGGTCTGGCCCTTTGTCGCGATTTCGGCCCTTGGACTAACCTTCTATTACTACGGCACGTTGTCGGCCCTGAGACGTGGGAACCTGTCGGTCTATTACCCGATCATCCGTTCGTCACCGATTGCCATTGTCGCTTTCAGCTGGCTGGCTCTTGATCAGCATTATTCGTGGTTCACATTGGTGGGAATCGCGCTGGTCCTTCTAGGCAGCCTGATGATCCAGAAGTCGCCCGGCGGGCTGCTGCACGATCACAAAGCATTCGCGCTGGCAAGTATGGCGATGTTAGGATCGGCCGCCTATTCGCTAAGCGATGCCCACGCCATGAAACTGACCAATCCGGCACCTTTCCTGTTTTTCACCTATACTCTGGTGACACCGCTGCTTGCTGGCATCAGGGCGTGGGAAGATCGCCACTTGTCAGCCCCGTTCATGGGGGTCGTGCGGGGCTGGGCACAGGCACCGGTGCGGATCGCATTTGCCGGGATCGTTTCCTACCTGTCTTACCTGTTCATCCTGACCGCTTTTCAGCTTGGGGCTGAGGCCGCCACAGTTAGTGCGGTCCGGCAAGCATCAATCCCGGTTTCGGTGACCCTCGCGGCGATCATCCTCAAGGAATCCCGTTTTCTGCACCGTATCGGCTGGGCCAGCCTGATCGCATTGGGAATCCTGTTGATTACGCTGTCCCGAGGTTAACCCTGTATCCGCTGAAACTGCCGTGCTTCGGGGCGGGAGAAAAAAGCTATATTGCGGCGGCCAACACTCAGGAATTCCGACTACGCGGGTCAAGATCAGATGGTCTAAAGCGCTATGCAGCCGGGAAAACCTGACGGTTCCTTTCCTTCAGTAAAAGCGCCCCAGTTCCTTGATCCTTTGCGGATAGTCTTCTGGAAATCGCCATATGATCTCGCCGGGTGCGCGCACCAGACCGCGCGCGGCTGGGTCTTTGTCGGTCAACAATGAAAGGAAAAGATCGCTGCTGGCCCATGGCGAAGATCTGAAATACCAATGCCCGTTGCCGGTGCCCGCCTCTTCGGCATCCGTCACGTCGATGACATGCAGCCTTGGGGTCCGGGCCAGTTCCGCTTGCACCGCAGGCACTGCTTCGCCGGGCGGCGAGGTCTCTCCGACGCGCTTGCGGCCAAAGACGAACCTAGACATCGCCAGCGCGGAATCTGTTTGCGACTGATAGATCGTCAGGTCCGTAACCGCATCGAGAAGACCGTCCTCGATAGCATGAAGGAAATAAGCACGGTCCAGATCGCTGCCGATCAGGATGAGTTTGCCCAACCGCACGTTTTCCTCGGCTCCCAACGCGATTTGATAGACGGCATCAAAGGCCAGCCTAGTCCCGGCGCTGTAGCCGATCAGGTGAATGCGACGGGCATCGGTATGAGTCGAAAGAAAGGCAATCAGCTCGCGCAGATAGCGTCGCGAGGCCAGCGCCGATTCCTGATCGCGGAAATAGGCCAGCGTACTTGGGGTTGCTGTCCAATTGTAACTGATGAAAGCGCCCTGATAGCCCAGGAAATGCTGCAACTGGCTTGAGACCAGGGTGGAATAGTCGAAGTCCACATTATAGCCGTGGATGTAAATGAAAATGTCGTTGTTGGCCGATTGCGCCAATTGCGCATTGATTTGTGACGCAAAACGGCGACCGGCAGATTCGACCTCGGCACGGCTGGGTGGCGTATCCATGTATTTGATTGCGCTGAACGGCAGAATGCCGGTCTCGGTCACGCCCGCCACACGTAGCCTATAGTCCCGATCCCGCGCCGCGGCGAGCGTGATGCGCCTTGCGTTTTCCCAGCTTTCAAGCGGCGGGTCCGACGCAATCTGCGCGACACCCGCCCGCAACACGTGCCCCCGTGCGTTATTGTAGCTTTTCTGTGGGTCGTCCGGTTCCGCAGGCTGGCGGTCGGTTGCGTAAAACAGACGCGTCCGCGCCTCAAAATTGCCCTCGGTCACATCCTCGAACGGATCGAGCGTGCCATTGGCAAAGACCGTTGGCGAAGGCATGATGTCAATTTCATTGTAGGTTTTCGCCGCACACCCTGTCAGGGCGACACAGATCAATAGCCACCAAAACCTATGCATCAGACCCTTTACGCTCCGGATGTTCCCGCCGCTTTGTGAATTCGCGGCACAAGATTTCACACATTCCTTTTGCAAATAGTACGACATTGGCAAACGTTTATTGCCACGCGCGACCATAGGTATCAGTCGCAAAAGGGGTGCGGTTTCGATGCCCGGCGCGACCTCAATGGGTCTAGTCCGCCAGAACTGGGTCAGATCCTGTGCGCCGCTGGGTTCGGTAGAGAGAGGGCGAAACGCCTGTCCAGCGGTTGAAAGCGCGTCGGAAGCTGCGGGGGTCTTTATAACCAAGCGTACTGGCGATCTGGTCAATTGACCTGTCGGTGTGAGTCAGCAGATGCTGTGCCTTGCTTTTTGCAAAGCGGGATTGGACGGCATTGAAGGACGTACCTTCCTCACGCAGCGCGCGCTGCAGGGTTCGCGGCCCTATCGCAAGATGGCTTGCTACAGTTTCCTCGGACATGTCCGCGTTTGCTACAGTGATCTGTAATATCTGCTCCACTGCATCCCCAATGGTCTGCACAGGATTAACGCCCATCAACGCCGCCAGATCATCAAGGTCAATGTTCGCATCCAGACTGCGGGGCGAACGGTTGCGCGTTTGCAAATCGCTCAGTCGGATGGCAATACTAGGCGGGCTGTCCCGAAGACGCACTGGAGCCCCAATCATCTCTTCGATCTGCGGGACATCGACGCGCGCCTCATGTGGCAGTTCAATCCAGTCCGGGTGCCAGCCTTTGCCCAGAAAATGGCGAATAACGGTGACGAGGAGAAACACCGAGCCTTCGTCCAGGTGTCTGTGACCCATGACCGTCAGCCCGACCGCGCTGCGCCCGACCACGACATGTGTCTCGGTCTGACGGAATACGATCTCTGAACCTGGGTGTATCAGCAAGAACGCACGTGCCCCACGCGCCAGCGCGGTAGCCAGGTCAGGCGCACTCAGCACAAAACTGGAATACGCACCATAACGCGCGTAATCGAATTTGCGGCCAATCCGGGCACCAAGAAGCCTGTCGCCCATCGCTCGGGCCACCGTTTCGACCAGAATGCCCTCTGATGCGTAGGGTGCAAAACCCGCTTTCAGAGAAAAAACAGAACGGTCCAGGCCGGCCGCTTGAAGTGCGTCAGTGACGGTGCTTGCCCCTGCGAAATCTTCAAGCAGTTCCACGACATGGGCCAACTCGCGAATTGTAACCATGTTTCGACGCATTGGGTTAGTTTGTCGGGAATTGTCCGGTGACACAACCCATCAGGGCGCTGCACAATCGCCCTGCGACAACGGGTTACACCGCCGTTCCCCGAACCCGTTATCACCGACGAAACCTCTGATTTCATAAGGGACATGTTTGTGAGTAAGTCTTCCTCCGTCTCAATCAGTCTGTTGCTGACGTTGCTGGCCACGATCTGGGTTCAGGCGGCGTACGCGCAGGAAATGGATACAACCGTCGACAGTTTAAGTGACAGTCGCGAGATCCCTATTACCATCGACAATTTCATCCGCGCCGCGACTGATCTTGAGCTGGGCAAATATGTGTCTCTGGCCGGAGGCGTGAATAGGTTTTTTCACTTTCGCGAGCCAACCCCGGTGGATGATCAACCAACAATCCGGATGAACCGCGACACGCTGTACAGCACCGGCGTTATTGACATCAGCGAAGGCGCAACCCTGACGCTGCCAAATGCAGATGGCCGCTATATGACCGCAATGGTCCTCAATCAGGATCACTACATCGAAGAGGTGTTTCACGGCGGTGGTACCTATGCGCTGGATGTCGAGACTTTCGGCACGCCCTATGTCGTCGTCTTCATGCGCGTGCTGGTCGATGCCGCTGATCCTTCGGATGTGGCCGCCGTCAACGCGTTGCAGGACCAGATGCTGGTCGAGGCCGGATCGGCCCGTCCGTTCATCCTTCCTAATTATGACGAAGCCAGTTTTGAGGGGCTGTTAAAAAGCATTTTGGCCCTTGGCCCCTATGTGCCGGACAGTTCCCATATGTTCGGCGCGCGTGATCAGGTTCAGGCGGTCCGGCATCTGATCGGCACCGCTGGCGGTTGGGGCGGGTTGCCCGAACATGAGGCCTATTACGTCGGTGTCGAGCCCAATCTGCCAGTGGCCGAGTATCGCATCGATGTCCCCGCCGAGGTGCCGGTCGGGGCGTTCTGGTCTGTCAGCCTTTATAACGCCAGGGGCTTTTTCCAGCCCAACGCACAAGACGCCTATAACGTCAATTCGGTGACAGGTGCGCGCAATGGTGATGGATCAATGACCATTCACCTGGGCGGGTGTTTGGATGGGCGGGTCAACTGCCTGCCGATCATGGAGGACTGGAACTATACCGTGCGTATGTATCAGCCCGGGCCCGAGGTTCTGGATGGGACGTGGAGCTTCCCCCCGGCCCGCCTTTTGAATTAACGGAAAGGATTTCTCATGCGACGTCTTCTTTTTGCCCTTGCGCTTTGCGCGCCCACTGTTGCCGTGTCTGAACAGGTGCGCATCCACAACCTTGTGCGAGCGGAATCTGACACGATGATCCGGGCAAATCTTGCCGCCTATGGGGTAGGCGTGGGCGAAATCGTGCACGAACGTGCGCTGGTTTCAGCGGATGCTCCGCAGCCGATCATCCGCGCAAATCAGGACACGCTTTATTCCGCGGTGATCCTAGACCTATCCCAGCCGGTCCAGATCACTTTGCCCGAAAGCGATGGTCGCTTTCAGTCGATGCTGGCTATCAGCCAGGATCACTATGCCTTTGTCGAGGCAACGCCGGGCACCTATGACCTGACCGAGGAAAATGTCGGCACACGCTTTGCGTTTATCCTATTCCGGACATTTGTTGATGCTGCTGACGCAGAAGATCTGACCAAGGCACATGCGGCGCAGGATGGAATCGTGCTCAGCGGCGGTGGCAACGGCCCGTTCGAGGCTCCGGACTGGGATATGGAAAGCCTGGTCGAAGCGCGCAAGGCGGTGAACGATTTGGCAAGCGCGGTCGGCTTTGATGCTGCCAATGCCTTTGGCCGCAAGGACGAGGTCGACCCGATCGATCACCTGGTCGGCGCCATCGCTGGTTGGGCCGGGCAACCGGCGAGCACGGCCTCTGCCGTTATCGCCAGTGTCGATGCAAATGATGGCGAAACGCCCCATGCGATTAGGGTCAGCGACGTCCCGGTCGACGCGTTTTGGTCGATCACAGTTTACAATGCCGACGGCTATCTTGAGCCGAACGAGCTTGGCCGCAACAGTTACAACAACGTTTCAGCCAAGCCCAACGAGGACGGGTCATACACTATCAATTTCGGCGCATGTGACGATGGCCGGAACAACTGTATCCCGACCCCGCCAAACTGGAACTACACCGTCCGCCTGTACCAGCCGCGCGCCGAAATTCTGGATGGAACCTGGACCTTTCCATCGGCCGAACGAGTCAACTGAACCGACAAGGAGACAGAGATATGCCGTTTTCAACAAAGTCACAGGCCACCGCATTCGCCTTGCTGATGGCTGCAATCCTGGCCTTACCACTACCAGCAGAGGCCCAGTCAAAACGAACAAAGAACACGGTTGGCGGCGCCGTCGTGGGGGCTGGTGTTGGGTATCTCGTTTCCGGAAGTGACGGCGCAAAGGCCGGAGCCGTCGTCGGAGCCATCGCCGGCTATCGTAAGAAACGCTAGGGCCACACTGTACCTGCCGAACGCTATTAGACAAATGAGGTAGATCACATGAAACTTGTTCCCCATTCGGTCATTTTCGGGATGTGCATGACGGCGCTGGCGAGCACTGCCTCTGCCGATGCGGAGATGGACGAAATCATCGTCGCAGCTGCACCGTTCATGCATCTTAGCTGCGCCAGTGTTCTTGCAGAGCACGAGGATGACCCCGATCAGGTAAGCCAGATCGTGCGTCTGATGGCGATGGTGTCGCTCTACAACCGTCAGATCGATGTCGTGGCCACCGTCCCCGAAGAATATCTGGGCGACCTCAAGACCGAGTTTGTCGAAGAGCTTGAAGACGCCTGCGACAACGATGGTGGCAGGTTGCTGGCCGGGGCCGTTGACGATGCTGTGCGAGAGACGTTCGAAGAGTTCGAATAAACGCGAACGCTTCGACGCATCATAGCACGGTTAGAAGATGAGACGGGACGCTGCGAAAAGCTGTGGCAGATCGGGTGATGAAGGGCATCTAACTCAAGGTGTGAAAGAAACGCTCCTAGCAAGGCAAAATCAGCCCCGGCAGGTCAGAAAGACGACAGCCTGCATTCCAGCCGCGTGCATCACTGATACGTGTCTGTCATGTCGTTCACCTTTTGATTGCCAAAACCGGTCACTAACCGGCATACGCAGTGTTATGTGTTGATCAACCACCACCAAAGCTCTTGGCAATTCTGCGTGTTTCACCACAACAGACCCCGCAAAGTGAACCTTTGAGCAGACTAAAAAAACGGCGTCTGAGGCTTGTCGGAGTATTCCGGATTCTCAAGCGGTATCATCCTCGACAGACGTCCTGACAGCGGAAACAGACAGGCTTGCAACGAGTGATAGATGTCCGGCTTGCCGTCAAAAATAGATGTCACTACAGCCCCTGCCCCATCCACTGCTGGAAACCAGCCGCCATGCTGATGATCCACAAATGTTTCATTCGCATAGGTCCAGAGCTTTCTGTACCACTCCTCGTCTTCTGGCCTTCTGTCTAGCGCGATCAGAGCCGCAACCGCCCCAATGGCTTCGGTGATGGGCCACCAGAACCGCGATGCATTGGCAACGCGGCCATCAAAATCGAGTGTATAGGCCAAACCGCCGCCAGGCAGCCACGCATCATTCAAAGCCTGCGCAATCAAGCGGCGCGCCCTATCCAGAGCATTGGGGTCGGTTCGGCCCGACAAATCCCAATGCTGAAGCTGAAGCCGCCCCAGTTCGAACGAATGCCCCGGCGTTGTTCCGGAAGGTCTGAACATCGGGTCACCCGCATAATCCCGGTTGATCTGCCAATCAGACGAATAGTGTTCGGGAAGCCGCCAGTTTTCACCGGGTGCTGTTTTACCAATGAAGAAGTCCAGAATGCGACCAGCCCGGAACAGATAAATCTCGTCCCCTGTGGCCTCAAAGGCCGCCAGCATCGCCTCAACGCCGTGCATATTCGCATTCATTCCACGATATGTGGAAAACGGTGTCCAATCCCTGTTCCATTCATCGCGAAACAGGCCTGCTTCTTCGTCCCAGAAGTGTTTTTCCAGAACACTTCGGACATCTGTCATTAGCTTGTCTGCATCGGGGTGACCCGCCAGTTTCGCACTTGCCGAGGCAAGAAGGACAAAGACATGCCCATAAGCAAGCTTGCGGTCATCCTTGATCTGATCCCCATCCAACGCCCAGAGATATCCGCCGTGGTCGCGATCTCGGTGATGGCTTTCGAGATATGTCATGCCGTGATCAATGATCCGTTCAGCGCCTTTAAAACCAGACAGATGTCCTAGTGCATAAGAATGAATCAACCGGGTCGTCGTGTGCAGCTCCTGCAGCTTGCCGGGCAGAGGGCTGCCATCGTGACCAAGCGTATGAAACCCAGGCTCATCCCGGCAACTCGCGCTGAAGAACGTAAGTTGCCGCTTGGCCTCGTTCATCAACCAATCGCGATGTCTTGACGTTTCAATCCAAAACCCGGCTTCGGACTGCGACCCAGGTAGCAACAGCTGGTTTTCGTTCATCTAAAGATCCCGCGGATGGAGTTCTGTCGCGTGCGACGAAGCCCGATCTTCTAAATTATCCACCATCTCAGCAAGCCCGTCGCAAC
>NZ_JBXWSG010000075.1:0-19319 GCF_059613305.1 Ruegeria sp. BHSB056
TGTGCGTGCAGGCGGTTTTCGGCCTCGTCGAAGATGACCGAGTTCGGGCCGTCCATGACCTCGGAGGTTGCTTCTTCCTCACGATGCGCGGGCAGGCAGTGCATGAACAGCGCGTCGGGTTTGGCATGTGACATGAGTTCCGCGTTGACCTGATAGGGGCGCAGCATATTGTGACGACGTTCTTTGGCGGATTGGCTGTCATGCATCGAAACCCAGGTGTCGGCAACCACCAGATCCGCGCCCTCGACCGCTTTGTGCGGGTCCCGTTCGATGACGACTCTGGACCCCTTCTGGCGGGCAAACCCCATGAATTCTTCTTCGGGGTCAAGCTGGGCCGGGCCACTGAAGGTCAGATCGAAGCCGAATTGACCCGCCGCGTGCAGGAATGAGGCGCAGACATTGTTGCCATCGCCGGTCCAGACCACTTTCTTGCCCGCGATGGGGCCGCGGTGTTCCTCGAACGTCAGCACGTCGGCCATGATCTGGCAGGGATGGGTACGATCGGTCAGGCCATTGATGACGGGCACGTCGGAATATTCGGCCATTTCGGTCAGGATGGTCTCATCGAAGGTGCGGATCATGATCATGTCGACATAGCGCGACAGCACACGGGCGGTATCGGCAATAGTTTCGCCGTGACCCAGCTGCATGTCCTTGCCCGACAGCACCATGGTCTGGCCACCCATCTGGCGTACACCGACGTCAAAGGACACGCGCGTCCTGGTCGAGGGCTTTTCGAAGATCAGCGCGACCATGCGGTCTTTCAGCGGCTGTTCGTCATCAGGGGCGGCCTTGGGACGACCCAGACGCGCCTGTTTCATCGCGCCCGCCTGATCGATCATGGACCGCAGCGCGGTGGCATCGGTTTTGTGGATGTCGAGAAAATGGTTCATATCGCTTCGCTTTTGGCTGGTCGGGCGGTGGGGGCCAGCCCCCACACCCCCGGAGTATTTGGGAAAAGATGAAGCTCAGGCAGTTGCGAGCTGGGTTACTATCTGATTGGCCGCCTTTTCGAGGCGGATCATGGCCTGGGCGATGTCATCCTCGGTCAGGGTCAGGGGGGGCAGCAGGCGGATGACGTTGTCGGCGGCGGGGACAGTGATGACCAGATTGTCATAGCCCGCATTGACCACGTCGATATTGAGCGCCTTGCATTTCAGGCCGAGCATCAGGCCCGATCCGCGCACGTCTTCGAAAACCTCTGGGTGATCGGCAACCAGGCCTTCGAGTTTCTGGCGCAACAGGCCGGCCTTGCGGTTGACACCTTCGAGGAAGGCGGGTGTGGCGACCTGATCGATCACAGCACAGCCCACGGCGCAGCCCAGCGGGTTGCCGCCATAGGTGGAGCCATGTGTACCTGCGGTCATGCCGGATGCCGCGTCTTCGGTTGCCAGCACGGCACCGAGAGGAAAACCGCCGCCGATGCCTTTGGCGACCATCATGATATCCGGGGTGATCCCGGCCCATTCATGGGCGAAGAGCCTGCCGGTCCGACCGACGCCGCATTGCACCTCGTCCAGGATCAGCAGCAGACCGTGTTCGTCACAAATGCCGCGCAGGGCCCTGAGTTCGGCATCGGGCACGGGGCGGATGCCTCCCTCGCCCTGAATCGGTTCGATCAGGATGGCTGCGGTATTTTCGGTGATGGCGTTGGTGACACCGTCGAGATCGCCAAAGGTGACGTGGACAAAACCCGGCAAAAGCGGGCCAAAGCCTTTGGTCATCTTCTCAGACCCGGCCGCTGCGATGCCCGCCGACGACCGGCCATGGAACGAGCCTTCGAAGGTGATGATCTCAACCCGTTCGGGCTGGTCTTTGTCATAGAAATACTTGCGGGCCATTTTCACGGCCAGTTCACAGGCTTCGGTACCGGAATTCGTAAAGAATACCGTATCCGCAAAGGTGTGTTCGACCAGCTTGTCTGCCAGTGCCTGCTGTTGCGGGATGTTGTAGAGGTTCGAGACATGCCACAGCGCGTGGGCCTGTTCCGTAAGGGCGGCCACCAGTGCCGGATGGGCGTGGCCCAGCGCGTTCACCGCGATCCCTGCGCCGAGGTCCAGAAAACGTCGGCCATCCGCCTCGGTCAGCCAGGCGCCTTCGCCCTTTACAAATGACAGGGGCGCGCGGTTATAGGTCGGCAGAACGGACGGGATCATGGGATCATCCTTTTCGGGTCGTTTGAGCCTCGTGAGTGATACACGAAGGCCCGGTTCGTCAACAGATTTGGTGAGGTTTGTGCCAATTTGGCAGGCACATGGTATCAAACAGGCCGATTACGCAGAGAGGCGTCGGCGTCGGAGCAGCTGGATATGTGCGCGTTTGATCATGGCCGCTCTATAGACGTGAAAAGACAGCCTGAAAACCCTATTATTGCCGCCGCGTCAAAATTACCGCCGGATCATTTCGCCGGGCGCCAGCGGTCGAGCTTGCCCATACCGCGGGTGAAAGCCCAGGCAAGGATGCGGGGCATGCCTTTGGCGACGAGGGCATCGACGCAATGAGACTGGAACTCTTCCAGCGAAGCGTCGGGATGGCGGAATGCACCGTTTTCGTAACACAGCGAGCAGTAACGCGTGCTGCGCCCGCTGTCAGCTTCGGACCCGCCGCCCTGAGGATCTTTTGACAGCGGCATGCCGCAACTTTGGCATTTGGGACCCATGGTGCTTGTCCTTGCAGAGAATGACTGTCTGACATAGGATCAAAACCATGGAGTTGAGTCAACGGTTTTGAAACATGCGGATCGGGGAACTTGCGCGGCGCAGCGGGCTGAGCCGTGACACGCTGAGGTTTTATGAACGCCAAGGGCTGATCCGGTCAGGTCCGGGGCCGGACAACACCAACAGCTATCGCGACTATCCCGAAGACGCGCTGATCACGCTGGAACAGGTAGCCGATGCACAGGCGGCAGGCATCAGCATTGCAGAACTGGTCATGTTGCTGGGACAGTTGGAAGCCGCCGATCCCGACAGCTTTGACGGCGAGGCGTTTCTGCAGGACCGGATTGACGAGGTCGAAGCGCGGATTGTGCGGGCAGAGCGGTTTCTGGACAGCCTCAAACAAGCCAAGGCGGCGCTGGCGGCCGCTCCGGTTTTGCGCTGAGCGCAGAATTGCGTCTTGCCAAGGCCCCCGTTTTGGCGCACCGCTTTCGCCCATGTTCACCCCGAAGGCGCAAAATCCTGCTTTGGCCGCAGGGCTGATCTTTGTTGCGACCGCCTTTATCGCGGCGACGACGCTGTTGGCCAAGGCCTTGGGGACGGACACACTCGGGCCACCCTTGCACGCGATGCAGATCAGTCACGGGCGGTTTCTGTTTGCCCTGCTTGCCATCCTGTCGGCGGTCGCAGTGCTTCGTCCCCGGCTGGGGCGGCCCCATTGGGGGCTGCATGTCGGGCGAACCAGCTTTGGCTGGGCCGGGGTGACGTTGATGTTCGCGTCTGTTGCGTTCATTCCGATGGCGGATGCGACGGCGATCTCCTTTCTGAACCCGGTCTTTGGCATGGTTCTGGCCATTCCGCTGTTGGGGGAACGCGTCGGCCCGTGGCGCTGGCTGGCGGCGGCCGTGGCCCTTGTGGGTGCGGTGATCCTGCTGCGCCCGACACCTGCAAGTTTTCAGCCCGCCGCCCTTCTGGCGCTGGCTGCGGCGGCGTTTATCGGGATGGAGCTGATCTTTATCAAGAAACTGTCGGGGCGCGAGGCCCCGATCCAGATTCTGCTGATCAACAACACGATGGGGCTGGTGATCGCCACGGTCGCGGTCAGCTTTGTGTTTCACATGCCTACGCCACAGCAATGGGTTGCGCTGGTGGGGATCGGCCTGCTGATGGCCTGCGCGCAGGTTTGTTTCATCAACGGCATGGCACGGGCGGACGCCTCATTCGTGGCCCCGATCAGCTATGCCACGCTGATTTTCGCCGCGCTGTACGATTTTGCGGCGTTTGATGTGATCCCCGACCGGATCAGCCTGATTGGCGCGGTCACGATTCTGACCGGAGGGCTGATCCTGGTCTGGCGCGAGGCGGTAAACCGCCGGACCTGACAGAAAAAACCGCCCTTGCGGTTCAGGGGCGACCTTTGTGTCGCAAATCCCCATGAATGGCGAGGTGACCGGCGCATTCTGGGCTGAGTTGATTTGCGAGTTTGTTATGCATGAACGCCGAATACCTGAATGGGTACGCCACGCGCCTGCCCCATCGGTGCGCGATTTCGGGATTCTGGCCGGGATTGAAGCCGTGGTGCGCGGCATCCTGATTTCGGTCTTTCCGCTGGCGATGTACCGGGCGCTGGGCGATGCCTCATCCGTGTCATTCCTGTATTTCCTGATTGGCATCCTGTCTCTGCTGGTCGGGTTGATGGTGCCGTTCCTGATCCGTTTTGTACCGCGCAGATGGGCCTATTCCACCGGATGCGTCATGTTCATCTGTGGTGCATCGCTGGCGATCGTGGGCAGCCCCGAGGCCGTGGTCGGCGCTTTGGCCCTGAATACCATGGCCGCGGTTGTCACTTTCATCTGCTTCAACACCTATGTGCTGGATTACATCAGCAAGATCGAACTTGGCCGGTGCGAGACCAGCCGCATGTTCTACAGCGCTTTGGGATGGACGGGCGGCCCAATGGCCGGTGTTCTGCTGATGGAGCTTTGGCGCCCTGCCCCGTTTGTCATCAGTGCCGGTGCGGCGCTGGTCATGCTGGCGCAGTTCTGGCGCATGCGTCTGGGCAATGGCAAGCTGATCACCAAGGCCCGTGGTCCGGCCAACAACCCGTTGGCCTTTCTTCCCCGGTTCTTTGTCCAACCCCGACTGGTTGCCGGATATCTGTTTGCAATGATCCGGTCCTGCGGGTGGTGGATATATGTGGTCTACCTGCCCATTTTCGCCATCCAAAACGGGCTGGGAGAACAACTGGGTGGCATCCTTCTGTCGTGCACAAACGCCATGCTGCTGGCCGCCCCATTAATCCTGCGCTGGGTCCAGACGCGGTCGCTCAGGTCGGCTGTTCGCATCGGGTTTGTTGCCGCGGGGGGCTGCTTTTTCGCAGCCGGATTGGTCGCGGGATGGCCGGTTGTCTCGGTCGCTGCGCTGGTTCTGGGGTCTGTCTGGCTGATCGTTCTGGATATTTGCGCCGGATTGCCCTTCCTAATGGCTGTAAAGCCGTCTGAGCGAACCGAGATGTCGGCGATTTATTCCAGTTACCGCGATGTCTCGGGCATTCTGACGCCCGGTGTTGCATCTCTGGTCTTGCTGGTGGCGCCGGTGGCCGGTGTGTTCGCGGCAGGCGGGATTGCTTTGTTTGGCGCTTGGGCTGTGTCGGCCCGCTTGCATCCGCGGCTGGGCGAATCCAAGCCTTCCCTGCCGCCCGACAGGTTGGCAGAGACCGGTTAAGCCTTAAGCCGATAACCGGTACGCAGCATTTGCCAGGTGATCAACCCGATGGCCAGCGTGGCAAAGCCACAAACCACCATGCCCAACCACGGAGAGCTGTCGGACACGCCGATCATGCCGTAACGCAGCCCATCGATCAGGTAGAAGACCGGGTTCAGATGGGTCAGGCGGTTCAGGACAGGAGGCAGCGCCTCGACCGAATAGAAGGTGCCTGACAGGAAAGCCAGAGGTGTGACGATGAAGTTGGTGATCGCGGCCATCTGATCGAACTTGTTTGCAAAGATCCCGGCAAACAGGCCCAGCGCGCCCATGAAGGCGCCCCCCAGAACAACAAAGATCAGTGCAATCAACGGGTGCTGGGGCGCGATGGACAACAGGACCAGCAACGCAACCGAAATCACCAGCGCGATCATCAGGCCACGGGCGATGCCACCGGCAAGATACCCCAGCAGGATCTCGAGCGGGGACAGCGGCGGCATCAGCGTGTCGACGATATTGCCCTGCACCTTGGCAATCACCATCGAAGAGGAGGTATTGGCAAAGGCGTTCTGGATCACAGTCATCATCAGGATTCCCGGTGCCAGAAAGACCACAAACGGCACGCCCATGACGTCAGGGCGGCTGGGCCCGATGGCGATGGTGAAGATCAGCAGGAACAGGCCAGCCGTGACCAGAGGCGCCAGAACGGTCTGGGTCCAGACCGAAAGAAAGCGGCGGATTTCGCGCTGCGCCAGCGTGTAAAGCCCCATCCAGTTGACCGCCCCAAAGCTGCGTTCGGTCTGTTCTGCGGGATTCTGCATGCTTTGCCCTCAACCTGATTCGAAGACAGCTTGTAACTCGGGCTGCAGTGTTTAGAATAGGGGGCTGAGACGAATTCCCAAGGCGGCCCGAATCCGGGGCCGCTTTCCGCTTTTGAAAGGCTGACGATGTCCTGGACAGACGAGCGCGTAGAACTGCTGAAGAAGATGTGGGGCGAAGGCCAGTCGGCCAGCCAGATCGCCAAGGAACTGGGCGGCGTGACCCGCAATGCGGTGATTGGCAAGGTCCACCGCCTGGGCCTGTCCAACCGGACAGCAGGCGCAGCCCCGGCCAAGTCCGAACCGAAAGAGAAACCGGCACCCGCGCCCAAGGCCGAAGCCAAACCCAGACCCACACCAAAGACAGAACCGGCGCGCCCGGCTGCTGCTGCCGAGGCGAAACCCGCCGTTCCGGCGCGCCGCCAGATCATCCCGGCCGGCCAGCCGCTGCCGCCGCAGCCCTCGGCCAACGAGATCAGCCCCGAGGCGCTGGCCAAGGTCAACGAGATCGAGAAGAAAGCCAAAAAGCTGACGCTGATGGAACTGACCGAGAAGACCTGCAAGTGGCCCGTGGGCGACCCCGCGACCGAGGATTTCTGGTTCTGCGGCCTGCCGGTTGAGGCAGGCAAACCCTATTGCGAGGCGCATGTGGGCGTGGCCTTCCAACCCATGAGCTCGCGCCGCGACCGGCGGCGGTAATTGCGAACACCAGAACCTAAATCATCTCTATAGAACGCGAAAAGGGCGCAGGCGTTTCGCCACGCCTCTTACCGGAGGCGTTGCATAGTCAAGAACGACGCAAGGCGTAACGGGCTCTTACAAAGAAAACACCCTCGCTGAATGCTGCGAGGGTGTTTTAGTTCGGAGCGTCAACTTTGCGGACTTAGCTGCCGTCGCAAAGTCTAATGTGAATGCCTGCAATGACTGCAGACATTCTGATGTTGAACACGATAGCATTCTCTCAATAGTCAGCTATGCAGTCCAGAGGTCGTCACCCTACGAACCCTGCCAGTCTGGCAATGGATCATATCCCAACTGCAGCAAGGCGTGCGGCACATCGACAAAGACCCAGTTTTCAACGAGCAGCTCATTTTCCCGCCGCCAAAAGTCGCAGACGCGCATAAAGACCCTCTCATTTGTAGGGCCTTGCCCCAAGAATGGCTTAACGTTGACACCGGTTAGGGCTGGCCAGCCGCCCGAGCACATATAATTGCCCTCAGCAAATCGCGTGAAATGCTCGGTCATCCCGTTGTTTTTCGTTGCACCGGACCATCCTTCAAACTGCGATTCAAAGGGAACCTGGAAGGATGAAAATTTCTCAATACCGACAAAGCTTCCAAATGCGCCCGGGCCATACCACATCATGTTGTCGTGCCAGAAAGGGCGCCAGGCCTCATCCTCGGTCGCCAGTTCCCAAAGCATATCCATCACGATCTGATATGTGCGCTGCCCTTCGGCGGGATCGGGCGCCTTTGTGAAGACACCGTCACGGGTCGCTGGCCCCTGTATCAACCCGGTATACCCGCGCGTCAGGCCTGGACCCATTGCCAGAGGCCATTGATTGCAGGCGATCATCAGTTCGGGAATATCCAGATGGATATAGCTTTCGACAGCCTTCCCATTTTCGATCCGATGAAACTCGCCATAGCGCAAGTAGCACAGGGTGTCCGTGGACTTCAGTCCGATCCAGTCGCGCGCAAAATGCCCGACATAGTAACCGGTTGAACTGACCCAGTCGTTTCCTTCGTACTGTCCGGCCATGAAGATGTCGTCACGCCGGTAAAGCCCTTCAAATGACTGTTGGAGAGAGGCGAGAAGCTTGGCAATGTAGGCATCTGCCCCAGCCAGCTCATTGAACGGGTGAACAACGTTGATGTTTGCGTCCGCGGCAAAGAATTCCGATGCTGCGGCAGAAAAATCGCCAGGATGGCGTAGCGCATCTGCATAGCGCAGATACAGAGAACGGGCATGTGAAGACATGATACTTCCTTTTAGAATGCGTAAATTTTGAGGTTGGGTTGGTCAGCCGTTGACCGGACCCGCCCGCATTCTGGCAAAAGGAATTCGACCTGGACGCCGCCTTAAGCGTACGAAAAGAAAACGCCTGGTTGCGCTTTCTGCAGTTGATCGGATGGACTGTTGGCTCTTTTGCCCCATGTGGCCACGATAACGCAGAATCCAAAAATGAAAAGCGGAAACGGGCAGTACATAGCAGGCTGGTTCTATGAAATCTTTAACTGCAACAGCGCGAGTGCGACATGAAGTTCACAAAATGACCAAAGCAGACCTTCGAGCATGGCACAGCATCTTCCGCTTCGGGCTCGAACCTGACATTGAAGTGCCGGTGATCTTGGTGTCAGTGGCACATGGTAGCCTTTCACTGCGCGGGATGTGTCGGCAGGTTCGGCATCGCCACCCAGCCCGGCAATTCATCCGGCGCGACCGAGACATGCAGGCGTTCTGACTGGTCCCGCCCGACCTTGCGGTGTTTGCGCAGCAAAAATATCTTGCCCCAACCGCGCCAGGTTCCAACCGATTGCGCATGGGCATCCGTCGGGAAACGGGTGCGCCAGCCTTCGGGCATCGGCAGCCCGTGCATCTCGGCCTTGTCCAGCATCCAGATCAACGAGATATTGCTGAGCGGTCGGGCCTCTTCATAGCCGTTCAGCTGGCCGCCGATATCACCGTGGGTGCCACGGAACCAGACCTGTTCTACATGGCCATTGAACTCGGGCTTGCATCGCCACAGAACCGGCTCGAACACCTCGCGCGTTTCGTCGAGGGCCAGCGCGTGATAACCATGGAGCGTTGCCGGGCCCAGCTGGTGGTTGTGAAAGGCATGACGATCCTCGGCCCAGCGCCACAGCAGCGGCAGGCGCAGGCCCAGCGCCTTGACCGTGTCCCAGACACCGACCATCTCGATCTTGACGTTGTCATGGCAGAACTTGCGGCGGAAATCGCGGGCGGCGGTGCCGCTTACATTGCATTCATAATGGCGGTAGGCTTGCAGGATGTTCCGCTCGGTCGCGTGTTCGGCCTCGAGCAGGCCGATCATATCGATCACCCCGGCCAAGCTGCGCACGCCGTAGGCGCCACGGGAATAGCCGATGAAGTAAATCCGGTCACCGGGCTTATAGCGCGACGCCAGATAGCCATAGGCGCGGCGAATCTGGCGGTTGATGCCCCGGCCCATCATCACGTCCATGGTGGATTTCCAGCTTTCCCACTGCACGCCTGCCTCGTAGAACACCGACACCTTGCTGCCCATTTCGCAGCACAGGCGATAGGTCTGTCCGGCATGGGTTTCGAACCCCGGTTCGAGGGTGGACATGGTGCCATCAAGGATAATGACGTGGCTGATCGGTTCGCGGTGCCGCGTTTCGGCGGAGTGCTCGGACCGTAAGGGCCGCCCGAGCCATCCCAGAACCTTCCTACTCAGCCGCGACAGTTTCATGCGTCAGCAATTCCCAAACTTTATGAGGTGTGAAAGGCATATCCGCCTGCCGCACCCCGTGATCCCAGAGCGCATCCTGAACCGCGTTCGCCACAGCGGCCAGAGCGCCCACCGTGCCGGCCTCGCCGCATCCTTTCATCCCCATCGGGTTGGAAGTTGACGGCACCGGCGCCGAGGTAAACTTTATCATGGGTACGTCCACCGCGCGGGGCAAGGCGTAATCCATAAACGATGCCGTGAGCAGCTGTCCGTGATCATCATGCACCACATGTTCCGACAGCGCCTGCCCGATGCCCTGAACCACCCCGCCATGCACCTGCCCTTCGGCCAGCATCGGGTTGATAAGATTTCCGAAATCATCAACCACGGTGTAGCGGTCCACACGGGTTTCGCCGGTGACGGAATCGATCACGACCTCGGCAACATGCGCGCCGTTGGGATAGCTGCGGGCATCCAGTTGCGCGCGGGACTCATGCGTCAGCAAGTCCACGCGCCCGTCGGCGCGCGCCATAGCCGCGGCTTCGGTCAGGGTCGGCGTCAGGTTCGAGCCCGGCGCGCGGAATGTTTCATGGTCAAATCGCACATCACTGTCCTCGACCCCCATCTTATCGGCCAGATAAGGCGTGAATGCGGCGATCATCTTGTCAATGGTGGCGAGGGTCGCGGTACTTTGCACCGTCACCGAGCGCGAGCCACCGGTTCCGCCGCCATGGCCAAGCCGGTCGGTATCGCCCTGAATGACGGTGATCCTGTCCATCGGGACGCCAGTCTGATCGGACAGGAACTGGGCATAAACCGTCTCGTGCCCCTGCCCGTTCGATTGTGTGCCGACATAAAGGTTCACCGTGCCATCCGCGCAAAACTCGACCTTCGAGTTCTCGGAAGGGTCCCCCAAAATACTTTCGATATAGTAACAAAGACCCTGCCCCCGGATCAGACCGCGTTCGGCATCGGCGACCTTGCGGGCTTCGAACCCGCTGGTCTGGCTGGCCGCGCGGCGCAGGACCATGTCGAAATCGCCGACATCATAGGTTTCACCCGTGGCAGAGGTGTAGGGGAAATCGCCGGGTCTGATGAAGTTTCTGCGACGCAACTCCCACGGGTCAAGGCCCAGTTCGCGTGCGGCGCGGTCCATCACGCGTTCCAGCACATAGATCGCCTCGGGACGTCCGGCACCGCGATAGGCGTCGACCTGTGTTGTCGTGGTATAGAACCCCTCGACCCGGAGATAGGTGGTCTGAACGTCATAGACCCCCATCAGCACCTTGCTGAACAGGCTTGTCTGGATCGCCTGCGCGAAATGACTGTTATAGGCACCAAGGTTGACTTTGCTGTGGACGCGGTAGGCGGTGATCCGGTGGTCGGCATCAAAGGCCAGCTCGGCCAGAGAGGTCAGATCGCGGCCGTGGTGATCGGAGAGCATTGCCTCGGACCGGTCAGACATCCAGTGCACGGGTTGACCCAGTTTCATCGCGGCCACTGCCACGCAGAAATATTCGGGATATGGCATCACCTTCATGCCGAACCCGCCCCCCACATCGGGGGTGGTGACACGGATCGCATCCGCATCGAGTTTCAGCTTTTGCGCCAGCTGTGCCTTCATCGCCCAGACACCCTGCCCGCCATAGGAAAAGTGCAGACGCCCGCCAGACCAATCGGCCTGACAGCCCCGTGGCTCGAGCGAACTGATGATGACGCGGTTGTCGTGCACGTTCAGCGACACGGTGTGGGCGGCGGCCTGAAAGGCGGCTTTGGTCGCGGCTTCATCACCCAGACCCCAGTCAAACGCGCGATTGTCGGGCGCTTGCGGGTGCAGCGCCTCACCCCCCGCGTCCACGTCCAGCTTGGCGGGGCGTTCCTGGATGTCCATCCAGATCAGCTCGACCGCGTCCTGCGCCTGTACCAGCGTATCCGCGATGACAACGGCCACGGGTTCGCCCACAAAGCGCACACGGTCCTTGGCCAGCATATGCCGATCCGGCGCGGCAGAGCTGGTTCCGTCGCGGTTGGTCAAGGTTGCGGCGTTCATCACCGTGTCTATGTCCGAGGCGGCAAGATCGTCCAGTGTCATGACCAGCCGCACCCCGTCGGCGCTCCGCGCGGATTCAAGATCCAGCGCGGTAATATCGCCATGGGCCACTGGGCTGCGGAAGAAAGCGGCAAACAGCGCATTGTCAGGCACGGCATCGTCCATATAGCGCCCCTGCCCGGTCAGGAACCGCTGATCCTCGGTCCGTTTGACGGGCTGGCTTTTGCCGAATTTTTCCATGGGACGCTCCTGTCGCTGCCTTGATGGCGACACTAGCCCTGTGCTTGCTTATGTCCAGCGCCTTGCATGAAAGCGTGTGGCGACACCGATGTCGTAAACAGGATTGCGGGGGCCGCAGCGGGATTCGTAGGCTGTTTGAAGATACAGCCTGCCGGAGGTCCCCCATGCCCGAACCTATTTCCCTGTCACAGGGCCGTCTGGACGCCCCATCGGTCGACGCGTATTGGCAAGACGGGTTTGCCTTTCCCATTACAGTCTTCTCGCCGGATGAGACCGCACAGTTCCGGGCCGAGCTGGAGCAGGTCGAGGAGACCTGGCGCGTGGCCGACCTTCCGCTGCCGCTGAACATGTACAAGCGCCTGAACGCCCATGTGGTGATACCGCTGGTCGCCCGTATCGCATTGGATCCCAGGGTTCTGGACGTCGTCGAAGGAATACTGGGACCGGACTTGCTGCTGTGGTCTGCGGAACTGTTCATCAAAGAGCCACGCACGACGCAGGTTGTTGGAATGCATCAGGACCTGACCTATTGGGGGATGGGCGAAACACCGGATCAGTTGACCGCGTGGATCGCATTGTCGCCTGCCACACTAGCAAGCGGCTGCATGGACTTTGTCAGAGGCAGCCACAAAAACCCGATCCTGCCCCATAACGATACGTTTTCAGACAACAACCTGCTGTCGCGCGGGCAGGAGGTGGCTGTCGATGTGGCAGACGAGGACAAAACGCATATCGAATTGCAGCCGGGTCAGATGTCGCTGCACCATGGCCTTACAATCCATGGCTCGGGGCCCAATATGTCGGACGATCGGCGGATCGGGCTGGCGATCCGGTATCTGAACCCGAACGCACAGCAAAAAGTGGCGGACCGCGATTACGCGGTCTTGGCGCGGGGCGTAGACCGGGTGGGCAATTTCATCCTCATCGAATCGCCGACCGAGTTGTTCTCGCCGCCGGCCTTGGCGCTTCACGCCCGCATCCGGGAGGATCAGGCCAAGGCGATGACACAAGGCGCGGCGCAAAGCACGCACCTTTACGGAAACGAGGCGACCGGCACGGGGTGACTTCGGCAATCGTCGCCGCACAGGGCCTTCCCCTTCCTGTCTCCATTCGCTATTGCAGGCGCTGACCCGAATTTGTTGACGCAGGACGCATCCCATGGCGATGGAAAAGACATTCAACGCGGCCGAGGCCGAGGCCCGTATCTATGAGGCCTGGGAACAGGCCGGAGCCTTCAAGGCAGGCGCGAACCGTTCGCGTGATGAGAGCTTTTGCATCATGCTGCCACCGCCCAACGTGACCGGCGCGCTGCATGTGGGACATGCCTTTAACCATACACTGATGGATATTCTGATCCGCTGGCACCGGATGCGCGGGTTCGACACTCTGTGGCAACCTGGTCAGGACCACGCCGGCATCGCCACGCAGATGCAGGTTGAAAAGAAACTGATGGCCGAAGAGGGCAAGAAGCGCACCGACTACGCGCGCGAGGAGTTTCTGGCCAAGGTCTGGGATTGGAAGGGGCAATACGGCCGCAAGATTATCGAACAGATGACGCGGTTGGGGAATTCCTGCGACTGGTCGCGCAATGCCTTTACCATGGCGGGCGCACCAGGTGACCCACGCACCGGGCACGAGAACAGCCCGAATTTCCATGATGCCGTTATCAAGGTCTTCGTCGACATGTACGAGAAGGGCCTGATCTATCGCGGCAAGCGACTGGTCAACTGGGACCCGCACTTCGAGACTGCGATTTCGGACCTTGAGGTCGAGAATATTGAAACGCCAGGCCACATGTGGCACTTCAAGTACCCTTTGGCGGGCGGTGAGACATATGAGTATTTGGAAAAAGATGAAGATGGGAATGTAATCCTTCGCGAGGTGCGGGATTATATTTCGATCGCGACGACCCGCCCTGAAACCATGCTGGGCGACGGTGCTGTGGCCGTCCATCCGTCGGATGAGCGCTACGCGCCGATCGTCGGCAAACTGTGCGAAATCCCGGTTGGCCCGAAAGAGCATCGCCGCCAGATTCCGATCATCACCGATGAGTATCCCGATCCCGACTTCGGCTCGGGCGCGGTGAAGATCACCGGCGCGCATGACTTCAACGACAATATGGTCGCCAGGCGCTGCGGCATTCCGATGTACCGCCTGATGGACACCAAGGGCGCGATGCGGGCTGATGGCGCGCCTTACGCCGAAGAGGCGGGCAAGGCGCAGGAATACGCGCGCGGCAAAGCGTTCACCGAGAATGAGATCGACGCGATCAACCTGATCCCCGATCACCTGCGCGGATTGGACCGGTTCGAGGCGCGCGCCAAGGTGGTCGAAGAGATCACCCGCGAAGGTCTGGCTGTCATGTGTCCAGCGGACGATCCGCGTCTGGGATCGAGCCGGACTGAAGCCCGGCCTACAGAGGACGAAGACGGTGGGCCGGGCTTCAGCCCGGCATTCGTCCCGCTGGTCGAGAGCAAGCCGATCATGCAGCCCTTTGGCGACCGCTCGAAAGTCGTCATCGAGCCGATGTTCACCGACCAGTGGTTTGTGGATGCCGAAAAGGTCGTCGGCCCGGCGCTGGACGCGGTCAGGGACGGTACGGTCAAGATCATCCCCGAGTCGGGCGAGAAAACCTATTACCACTGGCTGGAAAACATCGAGCCCTGGTGCATCTCGCGCCAGCTGTGGTGGGGGCACCAGATTCCGGTTTGGTATGGGCCTCAGCAGAAGTGCTCGGGGCTGGCACCGAACCCTGATCGCATCGCCCGTATGGAAAGCCACAACAAAGGGGAGTTTGCGGTATTCTGCGGCCCGTCTTTTGATGCAGTTCGGGCGGACATTGAGGGCTACTACGAAGGCATGGAAATCGCCGAGGTCTCTACTAAGGAAGAGGCTATCTCGTTCATTCGCGAGGGCAAAATCGGCCTCTACCGCGACCCCGACGTTCTCGACACATGGTTCTCGTCCGGCCTCTGGCCCATCGGCACGCTGGGCTGGCCCGAGCAGACCGAGGAGATGCGCCGCTATTTCCCGACCAGCGTATTGATCACCGGCGCGGATATCCTGTTCTTCTGGGTCGCCCGGATGATGATGATGCAACTGGCCGTGGTCGATCAGATCCCGTTCCACACCGTCTATCTGCACTCGCTCGTCCGCGACGAGAAGGGCAAGAAGATGTCCAAGACCACCGGCAACGTCATCGACCCGCTCGAGATCGTGGACGAATTCGGCGCCGACGCGCTGCGGTTCACCAACGCCTCGATGGCGGCAATCGGCGGTGTGCTGAAACTGTCGCGCGAGCGCATCACCGGCTATCGCAACTTCGGCACCAAACTGTGGAACGCCGTCCGCTTTGCCGAGATGAACGAGGTATTCACCGATGCCGTGCCGCAACTGGACGTAGCCGACCTGAAACCCAAGGCCGCCGTAAACCGCTGGATCATCGGCGAAACCGCCCGCGTGCGGGCGGAGGTCGACGCGGCGCTGGAAAGCTATCGCTTCAACGATGCCGCCAACGGGCTTTATGCCTTTGTCTGGGGCAAGGTCTGCGACTGGTACGTGGAACTGTCGAAACCCCTGCTGCAAGGCGACAACGCCGCGGCGCAGACCGAGACCCGCGCCACCATGCGCTGGGTTCTGGATCAGTGCATGGTCCTTCTCCACCCGATCATGCCCTTTATCACCGAAGAGCTGTGGGGCCTGACCGGCAGCCGCGCGAAAATGGTCGTCCACGCCGACTGGCCGACTTATGGTACCGAACTGGTCGACGCCGACGCGGATCGTGAAATGAACTGGGTGATCTCGGTGATCGAGAATACCCGCTCGGCCCGTGCGCAGATGCGGGTGCCTGCGGGTCTTTATGTGCCGATGCTGGTGACCGAGATCGACGCCAACGGCCAAGCCGCGTGGGACCGCAACGAGGCGCTGATCAAACGTCTGGCCCGCATCGACAGCCTGACCAGCGCGGACGCGCTGCCCAAGGGCACCATCTCGATTGCCGCTCCCGGAGCCTCCTTCGGCCTGCCGCTGGCGGATATCATCGACATTGGCGCGGAAAAGGAGCGGCTGGAGAAAGCAAAGGGCAAGCTGGCCAAGGAACTGGGTGGCCTGCGTGGGCGTCTGAACAACCCCAAATTCGTGGCCTCGGCCCCGGACGAGGTGGTCGAGGAAGCCAAAGCCAACCTCGCCGCACGCGAGGAAGAAGAAGCCAAGCTGAACGAGGCGCTGGCCCGTCTGACCGAGATCGCCTGATCTTCACCTTTTCAAAAATACTCATACCTCAAACCCCGCCGCTGATCCGGCGGGGTTTTCTTTTGCGCGTTCAGACCTTGCCCGCCCCTGCCGCCGCTTGTTAGCAATCACCAACCCCAACCGCCCGAGGCTGTCATGACCCAGTTTGCCCCACCGCTCCAGACAGTCTCGACCGGGCTTGTTGTCGCCATTGTCGGATTCTTCAGTTCATTTCCTATCGTGTTGCAGGGGCTGGCCGCGATGGGGGCGTCTCCGGCGCAGGCGGCCTCGGGCCTGATGATGGCGGCCATCGCAATGGGACTGACCGCCATTGTGCTGAGCCTGTGGTACCGGCAACCGATCAGCGTCGCCTGGTCGACGCCGGGGGCGGCGCTGCTGGCGGTGTCCGCGACACCGGCGCTGGGGTTTGCCGAGGCAACGGGTGCGTTCCTGTGCGCAGGGGCGCTGACGGTGCTGGCCGGGCTCTGGCGGCCACTGGGGCGGCTGGCGGCCGCCATTCCGACGACTCTGGCGCAGGCCATGCTGGGCGGCGTTCTGCTGCCGCTTTGCATTCTGCCCTTTCAGGCCGCAGTCGAATTGCCCGCGCAAGCCCTGCCGGTGATCCTGACATGGTTCATCGCGGGCCGGATCAACCGGCTGTTCGCTGTTCCGGCGGCTGTTTTCGCCGCCGCGCTGGTTGTGGTGCTGAACGCAGGCGACGCATCGGTGACCCCGGCGCGATGGCTGGCGGCACCGGTCTGGACCACGCCCAATTTTTCGCTGGCCTCGACCATCGGGATCGCCATCCCGCTGTTCATCGTCACGATGGCGACCCAGAATATTCCCGGCATCGCGGTGATGCGCAGCTTTGGCTATACCCCGGCACCGGGCAGGCTGTTTTCATCCGTGGGTGGGGCGAGCCTGTTATCTGCGCCGTTTGGTGCACCTGCCACCTGCCTTGCGGCGATCACGGCTGCGATGTGTTCCAATGAAGACAGCCACCCCGACCCCGCGCAACGGTACTGGTCGGCCATCATGAGTGGCGTGTTCTATGGTGTATTCGGTATCTTTGCCGTGGCGATTACCGGCTTTGCATCCCATGCCGATCCGCTGTTGATGGGGACATTGACCGGTGTCGCCCTGATCGGCGTTCTGGCCAATTCGATTTTCGCAGCACTTGAGGTTCCGGCCGAGCGTGAGGCCGCGATGCTGACCTTTGCGATCACCGCTTCGGGCATCTCGGTCTTTGGGCTGGGCGCGGCGGTCTGGGGCCTTCTGGTCGGCGGGCTGGCCTATCTGGTGAGGAACAGAATTCGGTAGCCGCTTTCGTATCCCGCCCTTACCGGGTATAGTTGCGCCATGTTCGGTTCACTTGGAAAACTGGTGGAGCGCCAGATCAAAAAGGCACAGGCCGAGGGGCAGTTGCGGGGCCTTGTCGGCGAAGGTCTCCCCCTGCCGGACCGGTCCGGCGAGGCGCAGGGCGATCCGGCCATTGCCGCCGGGCACCGGATCATGGCGCAAGCCGGGGTTCTGCCCGAAGAGTTCGACATCAAAAAGAAACTGGATGCGGCCCGCAAAGCGTATCCGGCCCTGACCGACCCCGCGAAACGCCGGGCCGCGATGTCGGAGATCGCTGATCTGGAAATGCGTTACAACATGGCCCGCGATGCACGGCGGGCTTTCATGCGCTGATCAATTGAACTCGGGCTTGCGGCCCTGCATCTGCGCCATCACGACCTCCATCTGATGAGGCTTGCCGATCAGCTCCACCTGCTCGGCGGATTCCGCCTTGAGAACATCCGCGCGGGGCTGGGTTTCGGCCACTTCGATCAGCCGCTTGGCGGCACGGATGGCCGAGGGGCTTTGACCGGCGATATTCTCGGCAATGGCCAGAGCTTCGGTCAGCGGATCATCTGAAAGCTGCGTGACCAGCCCCCAATCCATCGCCTGCTGCGCGCCGATGGGCCGGGCCGTGTACGTCAGCAGACGCAGAACGTCCGAACGCACAAGCCGGGGCAACAGAACCATGCCGCCCATATCGGGGATGATACCCCATTTCATCTCCATCACCGCCAGTTTCGCCTCGGGGTGCGCGATACGGATATCCGCGCCCAGCGCGATTTGCAGGCCACCGCCATAGGCGACGCCCTGAATGGCGCAGATCACCGGCACCGGTACGCGACGCCATATCAGCGCCAGCTCCTGCATTTCGTTGGCATCTTCGTGGCTGCGGGTCATCAGCCATTCGGTGGGGTCCATATGGGCCATCTTGGCAAAGCTTGCCATGTCGAGCCCGGCGCAGAAGCTTTTCCCCTCGCCCGACAAAACCACGGCGCGGGCGTCCGAGGCGGCGACCTCTTGCCCGGCTGAGAGCAATGCCTTGACCATCGCGTCATCCAGCGCGTTCATCTTGTCACCCCGGGTCAGGGTGACATGGGCAACATGGTCTTGATAGGTAACGGATACGCGTGACATGGGGGACCTCCCGAAATTCAGTTGCGGCGACCATGCCCGGACGGGACGCCGATTTCCACTGCGACGTCAGGGCATATCGCTGACAGGCATCCGCCCGAACCAGGGGGAATCAAGCGTCATGACATAAAACTGATCGCCCACGATCCGGCCCCCTGTCGTGATGCCAATACGGCCCTGCGGATCCTGTAGCGTGCGCAGGATCGTGCCTTCACCGTCGAACTGCACCAGCATACCCCGGTGGATCGGCGCGGGGCGCACAGCCGGGCCCAGCCGCCAGACCACCTTGCGCAGGAAGGGGTATGGCATCAGCGCCTCGGACGGAACGCGCGGGCTGGCAAAGGCCATCCAGTAGGTGCCATCGCCCTGTGCTTCGAGATTGTCGGGATAGCCCGGCAGGTTGTCCAGCAAGACCTCTTGCTGACCGGCTTTCGGCCCGCTGAGCCACAGCTTGTGCACCCGTGCGCGGCCGGTTTCGGCGATCAACAGGAAATCTGCGTCAGGTGAGAGCGCAATGCCATTGGTATAGACGAACCCAGTGGCAATCTTTTCGGTGCGGCCATCGGGGTTGTGACGCGCGACATAGCCTGTATCGGATTGTTCCCAGATGGTCAGGACCGAGGTCGGCTTGGTTCCGCCCATGGTTTCGGGATCGAACCGGTCAGAGGAGTTCGAAAAATAGATCGTGCCGTCCTGTGCCACGTCCAGTTGGTTTGCAT